>DASXQK010000454.1:0-6277 GCA_036493015.1 Dongiaceae bacterium
ATGAAGCCAGAAAGATTCTCCCAATGGACCGTGCAGCGATAGCCATCGAGCAGGCCGGAGCGGGCCAGCAGATAGCTGCCGAGATTCATCGCCCCGATATTCATGCCGCGGCGGGCAATGCGGCGCAGCTGGGCGAAGACCTCCTTGTCGTTATAGAGGTGGCCCTCCATCCCACAGCTGACGATCAGCTGGTCGTAACGTCCTGCTTCGGCCAGAGGCGCCTCGGCATTCATGGCGATGCCGTTGCTGGCCGCCACCGGCCGGCCATCCTTGGACAAGATATGCCAGCTATAGAGCTCGCGCCCGCTCATGCGGTTGGCGATGCGCTGGGCCTCGATCACCGCGGCGAAATCCATCAGCGAGAACTTGGGAACGACGAAAATCGCGATACGCTGGGGCAGGCGGGCTGGCGTTGCGAGTAACATCGGGGCCCAATGTAACAAAGGGAGGGCGGCTTGCGTATCCTTCTGCTGGCGGTGGGCAAAGCCAAGCCCGGACCGGCGCGCGCCCTGTTCGAGGACTACGCCCAGCGCCTGCGTCCGCCCATCGAACTGATCGAGGTGGAGGAGCGCCGCCGGCTTGGGGCGGGCGAATTGAAGCGCCGCGAGGCCGAGCTGCTGCGCGCGGCATTGGCTAAGCGATCCAACAAGCCACTGACCGTGGCGCTCGACGAACACGGCCAGGCGATGGACACCACCGCCTTCGCCCGCCAGTTCACCCGCTGGCGCGATGGCGGAGCCAGCGAGGTCGCCTTCCTGATCGGGGGCGCCGATGGGCTGGATACGGACCTGCTGCGGGGAAGCGATTTGACCCTGGCGCTGGGGCCGATGACCTGGCCGCATATGATGGTCCGCGCCCTCATCGCCGAGCAAATCTACCGTGCCCAGCAGATCGCGGCGGGCCACCCCTATCATCGGGTCTGACTTGCCGTTATCCTGCAAAGCATGAGTGTTTTGCCGCAAAACAAGGGCGCCTTCGCCAGGCTGCTGCCCTCTTGTGCTGCCGCCCTGCTGGGCGTTTTGCTGGCAGCCTGCGTGCCGGAATCACAGAATCCGGCCGGCGATCCTGCCAGTGCGGTGCATGATTCCGCGATCTATGGTTTGTGGGAGGCCGATTGGGAAGATGGCCGGCTGTTCCTGCATGTCTTCGATGCCGGCCAAGGCATGATCGATGTTTACACCGTCAACCACAAGAAGGATGGTGGCGGCGAGGTCGATCATTATCAGGGCTTCGTCAGCACCGTCGGCAGCCGTCATATCGCCAATCTGCAGATGGCCGATTCGGGCGGCGAGGATTCCGGCGGGGCCGCCACTTACGTTTTCGTCGCCTATCAGATGGATGCCAGCGGCAAGCTGGAAACCCATTTCATCGACGACAAGGCCTTCATCGCCGCCGTCACCGCCGGCAAGCTGAAAGGCCAGGTAACCGGCGAAGGCGAGGGCCAGACCGTGCTGCTGACCGACGACACCGCCAAGATCACCGAATTCATCGCCCAGCAGGATGATGCCACGCTCTACGGCAAGGCTATCCTGTTCCGCCGCATCTATCCCACGGCGAGTAACTAGCGTCCCGACCATGACGCCGCGTCCCGTCGTCCTCTGCATCCTCGATGGCTGGGGCCATGCCAGCGCCGGCGCCTGCAATGCAGTGACGTTAGCCAAGGCCCCCACCTGGCAGCGCTGGATGGGCGAGACACCTCAAGGCCAGCCCCACGCACTGATCGACGCCTCCGAACTCGCGGTCGGCCTGCCGGCGGGCCAGATGGGCAATTCCGAAGTGGGCCATATGAATATAGGCGCCGGCCGGGTGGTGATGCAGGACCTGCCGCGCATCGATGCCGCGATCGAATCCGGCGAACTCGCGCGCAATCCGCGGCTGCTTGATTTCATCGCCAAACTGAAAGCGAGCGGCAAGCCCAAGGGCGGAAGGTGCCATCTGCTGGGCCTGCTCTCGCCCGGCGGGGTGCATTCCCACCAACACCACATGGCGGTATTGGCAAAACTGATCGCCGCGGCGGGCGTGCCGGTATTGGTGCATGCCTTCCTCGACGGGCGTGACACGCCACCGCAAAGCGCACTCGGCTATCTCAAGGACTTCGCGCAAGAAGCGCCCGGAATTCCCATCGCCACGGTCGGGGGCCGGTATTACGCCATGGATCGCGACAAGCGCTGGGAGCGTCTGGCCCTCGCCTACGCCAATCTGGTCGAGGGTGCGGGTGAACAGTCGGCAACCCCCGCAGCGGCGGTCGAGGCAGGCTATGCCCGCGGCGAAACCGATGAGTTCGTCAAGCCGACGGCGATTGCCGGCTATGGCGGCATGGATGATGGCGACGGTCTGTTGATGGCCAATTTCCGCGCCGACCGGGTGCGGCAATTGCAGGCAGCCTTGCTCGATCCCGATTTCACCGGCTTTGCCCGCAACCGTAGGCCCGCTTTTGCCGCAGCCTTGGGCATGGGCGAATACGCGGAAGCGCTGAACCGCTTCCATGCCGCCTTGTTTCCCGCCGAGGAACTCACCAACACGCTGGGTGAACTCGTCTCGCGCGCTGGCCGCAAGCAGCTGCGCATCGCCGAGACCGAGAAATATGCTCATGTCACGTTTTTCTTCAATGGCGGCGAGGAAAAGGTCTTTCCCGGCGAAGAGCGCATCCTGATCCCCTCGCCCAAGGTTGCGACTTACGATCTGAAGCCGGAGATGTCGGCCTATGAGATGACCGACCGGCTGGTGGCCGCGATCGGCGGCAGCAGCTTCGATTTCATCGTGGTGAATTTCGCCAACACCGACATGGTGGGCCATTCCGGCAGGCTGGCCCCGGCAATCGCCGCGGTGGAGGCGGTGGATCGCTGCCTGGGGCGTCTGGAAGAGGCGGTGAAAAAGGTGGGTGGCGTCATGCTGGTGACCGCCGATCACGGCAATGCTGAGATGATGTGCGACCCCATGACCGGCGGCCCGCACACGGCGCATACGCTGAACCGCGTGCCGCTGGTGCTGGTCAATGCGCCGAGGGGGATTACCGGGATCGGCAATGGGCGTCTCGCCGATATCGCGCCCACTCTGCTGGCCCTGATGGGTATGCCTCAGCCGGCGAGCATGACCGGTCACGATCTTTTGATCGGTGGCCTTTGATCGGGGGACCAAGCGACGAGGGAGCGGGTCGAGCCAGCCGTGTATCGGCCTAGCGCCCGCCACGCCCTCCGGTTCCTGCTGCTTGTGGGCTGGCTTGTTTACGCAGGCCTTGCACCCGCCACAGCCCAGCAGGCGGCGCCCGCCACCACGCCCCCCGCCGGCGCCCCCTCAACTGGCACGACGGGCATCCCGCCCGCCGCAACCGACCCCAATGCCAAGCAACTGCAGGGCGTAGAGGCGGCGCTTGCCGCCGCCAAACAGAAGCAGGCGGCGCTTGCCGCCGCGGCCGCTGCCCTGGCCAAGGAGACAGCCGGTCTGCAGGCAAGCCTGGTCCAGCGCGCCGCGGCAATCCAGGCGTCGGAACGTGAGCTCAGCCAGATCGAGGCGACGCTGGCGACAGTGGAGGAAGCGCGCCGGGCCAAAGCTCTGGAACTGGCGGACAAACGCCGCGCATTGCTGGGCAGCCTGGCAGCATTGGAGCGCTTGGCCATGACCCCGCCGGGGGCAGCATTAATCGATGAAGACCCGCTGGATATCGCCCGCGGCAGCCTGTTGCTGCGCTATGCGGTGCCCGAGCTGCAGCGCCGGGCGGAGCTTCTGGCCGGCGAAATTTCCCAGATGGATGCGCTGGGGCGCGAGATCGAGGGCCGTCGCGCCCGTGCCCTGAGTGTGGAAGCAGCCCTGCAGCAGGATCGCCAGCAGGTAACCGAACTTTTGAAGCGCAAGGCCGATCTGCAGCGCCAGACCGCGGCCGACGCCGTAGCCGCACAAACGCGCAGTGAAACGCTCGCGGCCCAGGCGAAGGATCTGCGCGAGCTTTTGGAAAAGCTCGCCTCGGAAAAACCACAAACTCCGGCCATATCGAGGCCCGCCAATGTCAGACCTTTTCCGACCCTGCCGGCGAGCCTTTTTCCGCCGGTTTCCGGGCAGCTCGTCGGCCGGTTTGGTGCGCCTGATCCCGCAGCGGGATCAACGGCCAAGGGCATCCTGCTGCAGACCCGTCCGGGTGCTACCGTCGTCGCCCCGTTCGACGGCCAGGTCCTGTTCCGCGGACCTTTCCGAAGTTACGGGGAAATCTTGATAATCCAACACGATGGCGGCTATCATAGCCTTCTTGCCGGGCTGGCGCGCAGTGATGCGGTTGTCGGGCAGTGGGTGCTCGCCGGCGAACCGGTGGGCGTGATGGGACCATCGCAAGACGGCAACCCGAAGCTATATATGGAACTCCGTCACGACGGGCACCCGATCGATCCGGTGCCTTGGCTCGGCAAAAGCGACAGCAAAGTGGAATGAAAAATATGAAGCGTAAATCCTGGCTGGTGGCCTCTGTGGCCGCCGTTGCGTTCCTGTCGCTCTCGGCCGCCGTGGGGCAGTCGACCAACGACACCAGCACGAACACCTATCAGCAACTGAACCTGTTCGGCGACGTCTTCGAGAAGATCCGCTCCGACTATGTCGAGCCGGTCTCCGACGACAAGCTGGTCGAAGCGGCTATCAACGGCATGCTCACCAGCCTCGACCCGCATTCCAGCTATCTCAATCCCAAGGATTGGGACGATATGCAGGTCCAGACCAAGGGCGAGTTCGGCGGCCTTGGCATCGAAGTGACCATGGAGAACGGCGTCATCAAGGTGGTGTCGCCCATCGACGGCACGCCGGCGGCGAAGGCCGGCATCCAGCCCGCTGACCTGATCGTCCAGATCGACGGCAAGCCGATCATGGGCATGACCCTCTCCCAGGCTGTCGACAAGATGCGCGGGCCGGTCGATTCCAAGATCGTGCTGACGATCCGCCGCGGCAAGACAGCACCCTTCGACGTGACGCTGCAGCGCGCGGTCATCAAGATCGAATCCGTGCACAGCCAGCTGATCGACAAGAACATCGGCTATGTGCGCGTCACCAGTTTCAGCGAGCAGACCACCAGCGGCCTGCAGGATGCGATCACCAAGCTCAAGGCCCAGGCCGGCGACAAGCTGCAGGGCCTCGTCCTCGATCTGCGCAACAATCCCGGCGGCCTGCTCGACCAGGCGATCGGCGTGGTCGATACATTCGTCGACAAGGGCGAGATCGTCTCGACCCGCGGACGCGATCCCAGCCAGGCGCAGCGCTATAACGCCACGCCGGGCGACATGATGGATGGGCTGCCCGTCGTCATCCTGATCAATGGCGGTTCGGCCTCGGCCTCGGAGATCGTCGCCGGCGCCATGCAGGATCACCATCGCGCGATCCTGCTCGGCACCCGCTCCTTCGGCAAAGGCTCGGTGCAGACCATCATCCCGATCCCGGGCCATGGCGCGATCCGCCTGACCACGGCGCGCTATTACACGCCCTCGGGCCGCTCCATCCAGGCCAAGGGCATCGAGCCGGATATCAAGGTCGAGCAGGCGAAGGTGGAAGTCATCGCCGGCCCGCAATTCCGGAGTGAGTCGGAACTTCCGGGTGCGCTGCAGAATATCGGCGGCACCGCACCGGATGATTCCGGCAATGGCGCAACTCCGCCGGCGGCCACACCCACCGTTACGCCCCAAGCCGGCGCGACGCCGGATGCAGGCGGGACGACGACCACCACGGGCAGCACGCCGGCGGCGACACCGGTTCCTCCGGCGACGCCCGTGGACCAGTCGGAGTTCGATACGCCGCAGCCGGACAAGGACTATCAGCTTTCCCGCGCCATCGACCTGCTGCATGGCTACAGCCTGTTCTCCGCAGCCAAGGCCAATTGACGCCCGGCCGGGTATGAAGGCGGCCTCGGCCGGGCGGTCTTGACCGACCAACTGGCCGAGGCGTGGTTCGAGCGGCGCGTCTCGCCCGCCGCTATCCTCGCTTTGCTGATTCTGGCCGGGGTATCCAGCTGGCTCGGCTGGTATGCCTATCGCGGCGAGCTTGGCCGCATCCTGTCGGCAACGCCGGCGATCGAGGTCGATCTCAGACCGCCTAATCCGGTGTCCGGCGTCAACGATCCGGCGGCGTCTGCCACCACACCCAGCGTGGCCATGGATTTGACGGCGCCCCCGGCGGCAGGTTCCGCGGGAAGCGTGGCGCCAAACCCGCCCGAGACCCCAGCCCCGAGTCCGGCCGCGAATCCGGCCGTAACGCCGCCGGTGACCGCTGCTGCGCCAGCGCCTGCTGCCAACGCGCCTGCTGCCAACGC
>DASXQK010000455.1:0-5375 GCA_036493015.1 Dongiaceae bacterium
GGCGGCTATTTCGCCTGCGACCCGAACTCACCGGCGAAGCCCTACACCATCATGATGCCGCCGCCCAATGTGACCGGGCGGCTGCATATGGGTCATGCGCTGACCTTTACCCTGCAGGATATCCTGGTGCGCTATGAGCGCATGCGCGGCCGCGATGTGCTCTGGCAGCCAGGCACCGATCATGCAGGCATCGCCACCCAGATGGTGGTCGAGCGCCAGCTGGCGGAGCAGGGCATCGTCCTGGAGCGCAAGGGCGCCCGTGATAACCAGAAGACCATCGGCCGCGCTGCCTTCCTGGAAAAAGTCTGGGAGTGGAAGAACGAATCCGGCGGCACGATCATCAGCCAGCTGCGCCGGCTGGGTGCTTCGGCCGACTGGGCGCGCGAACGATTCACCATGGATGAGGGCCTGTCTCAGGCCGTGCGCAAGGTGTTCGTCGATCTCTACCGGCAGGGGCTGATCTATCGCGACAAGCGGCTGGTGAACTGGGATCCGAAACTGCACACGGCGATCTCCGATCTCGAGGTCGAGCAGCGCGACATCAAGGGCCAGCTCTGGCATCTGCGCTATCCGGTGGAGGGTGAGCCGGAGCGCTTCGTCATCGTCGCCACGACGCGGCCGGAAACGATGCTGGGCGATACCGCGGTTGCGGTGAATCCGGAGGACGAGCGTTATCGCGCTTTGGTTGGCAAGCAGCTGCGGCTGCCGCTCGCCGACCGGCTGATCCCGATCGTCGCGGACGACTATGCCGATCCTGAAGCCGGCAGCGGTGCGGTGAAGATCACGCCGGCACATGACTTCAACGATTTCGAGGTCGGCCGGCGCCACAATCTCGCGATGATCAACATCTTCGATGCCGATGCGCGGTTGAACGACAATGTGCCGGCGGCCTATCGCGGCCTGTCGCGCGAGGCTGCGCGCAAGAAGGTGGTTGAGTATCTGGAAGCCGCGGGGCTGGTGGAGAAGATCGAAGCCCATGCCATGACGATCCCCCATGGCGATCGCTCCGGCGTGGTGATCGAGCCGTGGCTGACCGATCAGTGGTATGTGAACGCGGCGGAATTGGCCAAGCCGTGCATTGCCTCGGTGGAGCAGGGGCGCACTGTCTTCGTGCCCGAACAGTGGACCGCAACATTTTTCCAGTGGATGCGCAACATCCAGCCCTGGTGCATCTCGCGCCAGCTCTGGTGGGGTCATCAGGTGCCGGCCTGGTATGCGCCCGATGGCGAGATCTTCGTCGCCATGACGGAGGACGAGGCGAAGGCGGCCGCGGCGAAGAAACATGGCGCTGACGTGGCGCTGCGCCGAGACGACGACGTGCTGGATACCTGGTTCTCTTCCGCGCTGTGGCCTTTCTCGACCTTGGGCTGGCCTGAGAAGACGCCGGAACTCGCCCGCTACTATCCAGGCGACGTGCTGGTCACCGGCTTCGACATCATCTTCTTCTGGGTCGCCCGCATGATGATGATGGGCGAGCATTTCATGGGCGAGACGCCGTTCGCCACCGTCTACATCCATGCCCTGGTGCGCGACGAGCATGGCCAGAAGATGTCCAAGGCCAAGGGCAATATCGTCGACCCGCTGGATCTGATCGAGCGCTATGGCTGCGATGCGCTGCGCTTCACGCTCGCGGCGATGGCGGCACCCGGCCGCGATGTGAAGATGTCCGAGAGCCGGGTCGAGGGTTACCGCAACTTCGCCACCAAGATGTGGAATGCGGCGCGTTTTTGCCAGGTCAATGAATGCCGCCTCGATCCCGCCTTTGATCCAGGCACCTGCCGCCAGCCGGCCAATCGCTGGGCGGTGGGCCGCGTCGTGGCGCTCACCCGGCGCGTCGATCAGGCGCTGGCCGAGTACAAGTTCAACGAAGCAGCCCACGCCCTCTATCACGGTGTGTGGGGCGAGTTCTGCGACTGGAATCTGGAATTCGCCAAACCGATCTTCGCCGGCAGCGATGCCGCGGCGAAGGGAGAGACGCGCGCCGCCGTGGCCTGGGCGCTGGGACGGTTGCTGCATCTGCTGCATCCGTTCACGCCTTTTATCACCGAAGAACTCTGGCAACAGGCGCTGGGCGCCGGCGATCCGCTGATCGTCGCGGCCTGGCCGGACTTCGCCGGAATAGCGGTCGACGAAGCAGCGAGTGCGGAAATCGATTGGGTCATCCATCTGGTCTCGGATATTCGCGCCTTGCGATCCGAGATGAACGTCCAGCCGGGCGCCGAGCTTGATGCACTGATCCGCGATGCCGGCGACAGGCTCGAGCGCTACCGCGATCTGATCGAACGCCTGGCGCGGATCAAGCTGTCGCCGGCCGATGCCGCCATGCCGGGCGCAGTTCAGCTGGTCGTGGGCGATGCCACGGTGATGCTGTCGCTCAAGGGCCATCTCGATGTGGATCGCGAGCGCGCCCGCATCCAGAAGGATATCGACCGGTCTGCGGCGGAGATCGGCAAGGCGGACAAGAAACTCGCCAATGCCGATTTCATCGCCAAGGCGCCTTCTGAGGTGGTGGCGGAACTGCGTGAGCGACTGAGCGAGGAAACAGGCAAGCGCGGCAAACTGGCCGCGGCACTGCAGCGCCTGAACGAGATGAACCGGGGGCCATCATGATGATGCGCATGCTTTTTGCACTGAGCCTGCTGGCGGGCGCGCTGGCGGTGCATCTGGCGCAAGCTGCACCGGTGACGATAGAGGGTATCACCTTCAGCGACGAAAAGGGCGATTTTACCATTCTGAAAGTGACCGGCACCGGCACCCTCCAGGATCCGTTCGTGGTGGTGGAGGATGTGACGGGCGATACGCCGATCCTGGTGATCCGCGGGATGAATCTCGGGTTCGGGAACCGCGTCGGCAGCCAGCACGTCATCGGCTTTGCCATCGCCAAGATCTGCATCAACCATACCGGCAGCAGCTGGACCCAGTACCGCATGGAGCTGCGCACGACGCCTACCGATCCCAGCCCCTATGGCGACGGACTTTCCTTCGCGCAGGGCTTCCTTGGCGGTCCGCCGGCAAGTTCGAGCGGTTTCCACCACGCAAAGGTAATCGACGAGCCGTTCGATGCCATCGACTTTACCGACGGCCAGATCAAGCCGGGCGAGTCCGTCAGCTTTGATTTTCTGATCACCGACATGACGCCGAAGCCGGAAGTGTTCCTGCTTCAGCAGCCGGTCAAGCCGGTGTCATGCAATTGTGGGCACCTGCGCCTGGCGGCGCGCTGACATTCGATCGCCTTAAGCTGGTTTCGTACTCGCCCACCATGCTTGGCCGGCCGAAGGCCGAACCGAGCATCCACGCATTCACGGGCATGACGCTAGCACCTCATCACCAATTTTTCCTGCACGGCCGAGCATTCGAGAAGATCATGGGCCCGGCATACCGTCTCGACCGACAGCGGGCCGACAATGGTGACAGGCGGGGCGGCCAGGGCTCCGCTATCGAACAATGTCGCAAGCTCGCCCAGCATTCTCTGATAGCGCCGCCACTGGTTGCGATCGTCGGTGAGGGAATAGGCATTGGCACCGATGGCATGGAACGAGCCGTTGCGCTGGAAGAGATGCTCCACATCCGCCGGGGCCGGTGCTTCGGTAATAGAGGCGAGATTGCCGTCGATGGCGACTAGCCGGCAGCAGGCAGCGAGCATGCTTCCACCAACGAAATCGAGCACGCCATCGAAGAGGCTGCCGTTGCGGCGAAGCGCTTGGGCGATGAAATTCTCGTCGCGGTAGTTGACGATCTGGCTCTCTGCCAGGGTAAGGTTTTCGATCAGATAGGCCCGGCTTCTCGGATTGCCGGCGGTTACGGTGAGTGCGCCGATGCCGCGGTGATGCGCCAACATGATAGCGAAAGTTCCGACACCGCCGGCAGCGCCGGCGATGAACAACGACCTGCCCCGCGCGGCCTTGTCGAGTGCGAGCCAGGCTGTGATGGCGGCAACCGGCACCGCCGCCGCCTGATCGTGAGAGAGGGTGACGGGCTTTTTCGCGACCAGCTCCTCGGGCACGCTTACATACTCGGCATAGGTCCCGCTGCTCGCCAGATCGCAGACATAGCTATAGACCTCATCGCCCGGCCGAAAGTCGCCGACGCTGTCATGCACGGCATCGACGATGCCGGAGAGATCGCGGCCCAGAACGGGCGAGGTGACGTTTCGGCTTTCTGCCCCACCCTTGCGGATCTGGTAGTCGACCGGGTTGAAGGACACCGAGCGCACCCTGATCCGCACATCGCCTTTTCGTAGCAGCGGCAGCGGCAGTTCCGTCAGGTGGAAATTCTCTGGGCCGCCATGGGCGCTAAGGGTGACCGCCTTCATCATTGTTGCAGCTCAGGCATTAAAGAACCCGATCCAGCGCCGCCAGCAGGCGGTCGACATCACCATCGTCGTTGTAATGGGCGATGCCGACGCGCACGACCCCGTCATCGGGATTTAATCCCAATGCCTCGACGCAGCGCCGGGCGAAGAAGTCGCCAAAGCCGATGGCGATCTGTTGTTTGTTCAGCGCCTCGGCGATGGCTTGCGAGCGCTTGCCCTTGACGGTGAACGAGATGGTGGGCGCGCGGCCGGCAGATTTCTCCGCCATATCCTGCTGGCCGATGATGCGGATACCCGGCTTGCCGCGCAGATGGGCCAGTACTCGTTCGGCCAGCCGCCCCTCATGGGCCTCGATCAGGCGATAGACTCGCGCCACGCGGCCGTGGAATTCATTCTCCGGCGTCTGGAAGTGGTGGCGATCCACCAGGTCGAAATAATCGGCGATACCCACGAGGCCGGCGGTCAATTCATGGTTGGAACCGCCGGGCAGCAGCTTGCCCGGATCATCCTCGATGAAGAAGTGGTTCTGTGGCGCCAGACGGGCCCATAGCTGCTTGCGCACATAAAGCAAGGCCAGATGAGGGCCGAAGGTCTTGTAGAGACTGAAGGCGTAGAAATCGACATCGAGCTGCTTGACGTTGACCGCGCGGTGCGGCGCCGCGGCCACGCCATCCACCATCAGCAGCCCGCCCGCCGCGTGGACCTTCCTTGCAATCATCGGGATATCGTTGAAGCTGCCGACGATGTTGGAGCAGTGGCTGACCGCGACCAGCCGCGTCTTCTCATTCAACAGCTCGTCGAGTCTGCCGAGATCGAGAAATCCCGTGACGGGATCGACCTGCCACTCGCGGATGACGACGCCGAATTCTGCAAGGCGCCGCCAGGCGCCGATATTCGCCTCGTGATCCAGATTGGTGACGATGATCTCATCGCCCGGCTTCAAGGTCGGGCGCAGTGCCTGGGCCAGCAGATAGACATTCATCGTGGTCGAATGCCCGATGATGATCTCGTCGGATTCTGCCCCCACCATCGCCGCCATCAGCTTCTTGCCCTCGGTGATGCG
>DASXQK010000456.1:0-2215 GCA_036493015.1 Dongiaceae bacterium
AGGGCGCAGGAGAGATGGGCGAGCGGCGCCAGGTCGCCGGAAGCACCCACTGAGCCTTTCGCCGGAATGCAGGGATAGATGCCGGCATTCAGCATCGCGATCAGCGCCTCGATCGTCGAACGGCGGATGCCCGAGGCGCCGCGGCTGAGCCCGTTGATCTTGGCGATCACGATGCCGCGCACGAGCGCATCTTCCAGCAGCGGACCGGTCCCTGCGGCATGGGAAAGGACCAGGCGGCGCTGCAGCTCGCCCACTTCGTTTGCCGGAATGCGCGTCTTGGCGAGGCTGCCAAAGCCGGTGTTCACACCATAGGCCGTCCGGCCTTCGGCGACGATCTTGCGCACCACCTCGGCCGAGGCTTCCACCGCCGGCCAGGCCGCCGGATCGACTTCGAGCGCCCGGGGTTTTTTCATCAGCCATTTCAGCTCGCCCAGGGTTAGTTTGCCCGGGCGCAGCCGGAAGGTGTCGTCGGCCATGGCCATCACCAGCTTGTCTATACAAGTCGCGGCGTGATAACACGCGGCTGCAAGCCTAGCAAAGCATGTCGTAGTCCGGTCAAATCCTGTCGCCGCCGCGCCGAAGGACGGCGGCATCCCCGACTAGTTTGGCTAACCAAATGAACCCTAGTTTGGCTAAGCTACGGCGCTCGCGGAACGGGCAGGGCACAAGGACAAGAGATCATGGCTGACGACGGCGAACTCGATCTTAACAGCCTGTCGGACGACGACCTCGTCCAGCAGATGCATGACGATCTCTATGACGGACTGAAGGAAGAGATCGAGCAGTCCGTCCACATCCTGCTGAAGCGCGGCTGGTCTCCCTATGACACGCTGACCAAGGCCTTGGTCGAGGGCATGCGCATCGTCGGCATCGATTTTCGCGACGGCATCCTGTTCGTGCCCGAAGTGCTGCTGGCGGCCAACGCCATGAAGGCCGGCATGTTCATCCTGCGGCCGCTGCTGGCCGAAACCGGTGCCCCCAAGATGGGCAAGATGGTGATCGGCACGGTCAAGGGCGACATCCACGACATCGGCAAGAACCTGGTCGCCATGATGCTGGAGGGTGCCGGCTTCGAAGTCATCAATCTCGGCATCAACAATCCGGCCGAGAACTACCTGAAGGCGATCGAGGAACATAATCCCGACATCCTGGGCATGTCGGCGCTGCTGACCACCACCATGCCCTATATGAAGGTCGTCATCGACGCGATGATCGAAAAGGGCATCCGCAACGATCATGTCGTGCTGGTAGGCGGCGCCCCGCTGAACGAGGCCTTCGCGAATTCCGTCGGCGCCGATGCCTATTGCCGTGATGCCGCCGTGGCGGTGGAAACGGCCAAATCCTACATGACCAAGCGCCAGGGCTCCGCCGAATCCCAGATGGCGAAGAAGCCGGCCTAGAGCGCCGCCGCGATCCCCTCACCCCGACCCTCTCCCCCGTTTCGGGGGGCGAGGGAGAATGAGATATGCCGGCTTTAATTTCCCTCGCCCGCGTTAGCGGGAGGGTGAGGGTAGCTGGGGTGGTTAATTACGCCGACTGCTCGAGCGGCAGGGGTTCCGCGGGCTTGCCGTAGCGATGCAGGCCGGGACCGTGGTCCACCAGCCAATTGCGGGCGCGCTCCATCTCGGCGGTCAAGCCGTCGGCAAGCTTCCAGAAGCGGCTGCTGTGATTGAGTTCGCGCAGATGGGCGACCTCATGGGCCACCACGTAATCCAGCACAAAGCGGGGCGCCAGGATCAGCCGCCAGGAGAAGCTGAGCACGCCATCGGGCGAGCAGCTGCCCCAGCGGCTGCGCGGATCGCGGATGCTGATGCGCCGGTAGTTCTTGCCGAGTTCGGTTGCCTTGACCATGGCGCGGCGCTCGATCTCGCGCCTTGCCTCCTGCTTCAGCCAATCCTCGACCCGGCGCGGCAGATGCTCGGGCCGGCCGGCGACATGGATATCGCCCGCCTCGCGCCAGACCGCGCCGCGCTTGCCCACCCGGTGTCGGATGCGGTGTTCCACGCCAAGATAGGGAATGCTGACCCCATGCAGGAAGGGCAGCGGCTGCGGCATATGGGCCAGCCGCTCCTGGATCCAGCCCTTGTTGGAAAGGGCGAAGCGGCGGCCGTCTTCCTTGGTGGCGCGGGCCGGCAAAACCACCACGATCCCGCCGCCATGATCCAGGCGGATGATGATGCGCCGGGCCCGGCCGTTCTTCTCGAACAGCAGCGGG
>DASXQK010000457.1:0-9428 GCA_036493015.1 Dongiaceae bacterium
GGAGATGGCGGCGATGAACCGCGATGCGCGCCTGCTTTATCGCAATTTCATGGCCGCCGCCCGGGGCGAATCCAGGGTTTCCGCCGCCGAATAGTAGTTTTGAGTTTAACTACATGGTATGAGGATTCCGCGTATCTCTAACCGGGGGGTCTACATGCCGAACGTCAAGCTTGAGCGCAACGATGAGCAGGAAGCTGCTCGCCTCGAAGGCAGGCGCGCCATCCTGCGCAAAGCCGGCCGTTTCATCGCCGTCACCGCGCCGGCCGTCACCTTGCTTCTGGCGGCTCCCGAAAAGCCTGCCAAGGCCGCGCCGATTTCCGTCTCGTAGTCAGCGGCGCGGGCTGGACGCGCCGAGCAACCGCGGTATCTCGATCGCGGGGCAGCGGTTCATGATGACCGTCAGCCTGGCCTTGCGGGCGCGTGACGCGCCATCTTCGTTGATCACGCCAAGCTGCATCCATACGACCTTGGCAGCGATGGTAATCGCCTCACCGGCCACGGCACCCGCCGCTTCCGAGTTGCGAAAGACATCGACCATGTCGACCGGTTCGCCGATATCGGCGAGCTTCTTGTAGACGCGCTCGCCGTTCAGTGTCGGGCCGGCAAGGTTCGGGTTGACCGGGATCACCCGATAGCCGCGGCTCTGCAGGAAGCGCATCACTTCGTTAGAAGGCCGCGCGGGATTGGCGCTGGCCCCCACCATCGCGATTGTCTTCGCGCTGCTCAGGATTTGCCGCAGCAGGTCGTCGGAATATTGCTCGTTCACTGTAACCTCATCCTGAGCCTGTCGAAGAATGAGGCGGCTCGCGTCACCCCGCAACCTCATGCTTCGACAAGGTCAGCGTGAGGAGTCCTGCTTGTTACTCGCCGCGCCAGACCGGCGGACGCTTCTCGATGAAGGCGTCGATGCCCTCGGCGGCATCATGGGCCATCATGTTCGTGGTCATGACTTCACTGGCATAGGCATAGGCATTGGCGAGGCCCATTTCCTTCTGCGCGTAAAAGGCTTCCTTGCCGATCTTGACCACCAGCGGCGATTTGCCGGCGATCTGGCGGGCCAGTGCCATGGTGGCCGAGGCAAGCTCGTCAGCCGGTACGACGCGGTTGACGAGGCCAATCTCGCGCGCCCGCGAAGCAGAGATCATCTCGCCGGTCAGCAGCATTTCCATCGCCTGTTTGTTCGGCACGGCGCGGGAGAGCGCCACCATGGGTGTGGAGCAGAACAGGCCGATATTCACGCCGGGCGTGGCGAAGCGAGCCTCCGCCGCGGCCACCGCAAGATCACAGGTCGCGACAAGCTGGCAGCCCGCGGCCGTGGCAATGCCGTGGACCTGGGCGATCACCGGTTTGGGCACCGCGACGATGGCCTGCATCAGCTCGCCGCAGCGCTGAAAAACCGAATGATAGATCTCGCGGCTGGGCTTGCTGCCCAGTTCCTTGAGATCGTGGCCGGCGCAGAAACCCGGACCCGCGGCCGCCAGGATCACGACATTCACGCTTCTATCCTCGCCCAGAGCGCGAAGGGCCTCCAACATGTCGCCCATCAGCGCCATGGAGAGGGCGTTGCGGGCATCCGGGCGGTTCAAGGTGAGGGTGGCTACGCCATCCTGAACCTGGCGCAACAAAAGCGGTTCGTTGCTGTGATTATCCATGGGGGTGTGACCTGTTGATTTGCGATTTGATTCCATGATGGAGGCGGGGCAACCGCCAAGTCCAGTGTCTTTGCGGTATCCTGATACCACATCTTGAAAACCCAGGATTGACGCTATCTTTTCCATTGACCCTTAAGCGAATTTGACGATACTGCGCGCCCGAACCAACGCACGAACGGACAAGACCGAATACCATGAAGACCGTTTCCATGAAACCGGCCGAAGTGACCCGGACCTGGCATCTCGTCGATGCCGAAGGTCTGGTTCTGGGCCGGCTTGCCTCCATTATCGCCATGCGATTGAGGGGCAAGCACAAGCGCGGGTTCACCCCGCATGTCGATTGCGGCGATTTCGTCGTGGTCGTGAATGCCGAGAAAGTGCATCTGACCGGCAACAAGCTGACGGATCGCAAGTTCTACTGGCACACCGGCCATCCCGGCGGCATCAAGGAGCGCACCATGGGCCAGATCATCCATGGCAAGCATCCCGAGCGGGCCATCACCAAGGCGGTCGAGCGCATGATGGCGCGCGGTCCCCTGGGGCGCGAACAGATGCGCCACCTGAAGGTCTATGCCGGTCCCGGTCATCCCCATGATGCGCAGCAGCCGGTGAAGCTGGATGTCGGCGCCATGAATCGCAAGAACAAGAGGACGGTTGCCGCATGAGCAACGAGACAACCCTTACCGATCTCAAGGATCTGCGCGGTGCTGCCACTGCCGGCGTGCCGACGGCGGAATCCCCGGCCGCCCAGCGAGAGCCGAAGATCGATGCCCAGGGCCGCGCCTATGCAACGGGCCGGCGCAAGAACGCCGTTGCCCGCGTCTGGATCAAGCCCGGCTCCGGCAAGGTCACCGTGAACGGCCGCGAGGGCGCGATCTATTTCGCCCGTCCCGTGCTGCGCATGTTGCTGGCCCAGCCCTTCGGCGTGACCAACCGCCTCGGCCAATACGATCTGATCGCCACCGTCACCGGCGGCGGACTCTCGGGCCAGGCCGGTGCGATCCGTCACGGCATTTCCCGCGCGCTGGTGAATTTCGAGCCGGCGCTGCGCGGCGTGCTGAAGGCCGGCGGCTTCATGACCCGCGACAGCCGCGTGGTCGAGCGTAAGAAGTACGGCAAGTCCGGCGCCCGACGCAGCTTCCAGTACTCGAAGCGCTAGGGACGACTCACGTCTTGTGTTGAGATGGGGCGTCCCGGTGGGACGCCCCTTTTCGTTGCGGTGATTTTGAGCTGGAGTATCGCGATGGCCATCACGAACAAGCTGCGGATCGGAATCCTGGGGGCGAGCGGCTATACGGGCGCGGAACTGCTGCGCCTGCTGGCGCGCCATCCCGGCGTGGAGATCAAGCTGTTGACCGCCGACCGCCAGGCGGGCAAGCCGATAGCGGAAATATTTCCGCATCTGGGCAGCCTGAACCTGCCGATCCCGGTGAAGATCGAGGATGCCGACTGGTCGGGCGTCGATCTCGCTTTCTGCTGTCTGCCCCATGGCACGACACAGGAGGTGATCGCAGCATTGCCGCAGCGCCTTAAGATCGTCGACCTCTCCGCCGATTTTCGCCTGGCCGATATCGCGAGCTATGCCACATGGTACGGCCATGAGCATCGCGCGCCGGAGCTGCAGAAGCAGGCGGTCTATGGGCTGACGGAGCTGGCGCGCGCCACGGTCGCCAGCGCCCGGCTGGTGGCCAATCCCGGCTGCTATCCCACATCGGCGCAGCTGCCGCTGATGCCGCTGCTGGAAGCCGGCCTGATTTCAGCCGATGACATCATCATCGATGCGAAGTCCGGCGTCACTGGCGCGGGCCGCGACGCCAAGCAGCAGAATCTCTATGCCGAAGTCACCGAAGGCATCCATGCCTACGGTATTGCCAGCCATCGCCATGCGCCGGAGATCGAGCAGGGGTTGAGCGAGGCGGCAGGCAAGCCGGTTACGGTGAACTTTACCCCGCATCTGATGCCGATGAGCCGCGGCATTCTCTCCACCATCTATGTGCGCCTGGCGAACGGCTCGAATGCCGAGGGGTTGCGCCAGGAATTGTCGAAGCGCTATGCGGGCGAGGCTTTCGTGCGCGTGTTGCCGCCGGGCCAGGCGCCGGCGACGCGCCATGTGCGCGGCTCCAACCACTGCCTGATGAACGTCTTCGCCGATCGCGTGCCGGGCCGGGCGATTCTCGTTTCGGTCATCGATAATCTGGTGAAGGGCGCTTCGGGACAGGCCGTGCAGAACATGAATGTCATGGCAGGCTGGCCGGAGACGACAGCGCTCGATCAGCAGCCGCTGTTCCCCTGAGGTGCGCGATGGCGATCATCATTCCCTATCGCAACAAGTATCCACGCATCGCGCCTGATGCGTTCGTTGCGGAGACCGCGGTCATCATCGGCGATGTCGAGATCGGGCCGCGCGCCAGCATTTGGTTCGGCTGCGTGCTGCGCGGCGATACCAACAGCATTCGCGTCGGTGCCGGCACGAACATTCAGGACGGTACCATCGTCCATTGCAACAATGTGCCAGCCGATGTTGATCCCGACGCGCCGGGCTATCGCACCACCATCGGCGCCGATATCACGATCGGCCACATGGCGATGTTGCATGCCTGCACGCTGGAAGATGGCTGCTTCATCGGCATGCGTTCGGCGGTGATCGACGGCGCGGTAATTGAATCTCGCGCCATGGTCGCAGCCGGCGCCATGGTGACGCCTTTCAAGCGGGTGCGCAGCGGCGAGCTCTGGGCCGGCAGCCCGGCCAGGCTGATGCGGGCGTTGAGCGAAGATGAAATCGCCGGGTTTGCTGATTCCGCCGAGCATTATTGCCTCCTGGCGGAGAGTTATAAGCTCACCTGAAGGCTCTACAATGGCCAAGGCGAAATCCCGCAAGCGATCGAACGGCGGCAGGAAGAAGACAACCGCCGGCAGGCCGCGCAATCCGTTTGCCATCGTCCTGCGCAAACGCGCCGCCGGGGCGGAAGCCTCACCGCGAGCCTATAAGCGCCGCGCGAAACATCCGACGAAGATCGTGGTGGAGGAGTAGGGCAAGCCGCTTGCGCCTTTGCTACAGCCGTCATGGCCGGGCCATCCATCTTTCAGTCAAAAGAAGAAGCCGTGGATGCCCGCCTCAAAGGCGGGCATGACGAGTAACCAGAGGTGAGCTCGCTTTCTTATCCCGGGGGCGGGCGACAATACCGAATGAGTGACGCCTATTAAGGCGCCGTCAGGCCCGTGGCCTGCTGGATCGTGGTCAGCGAGCCGGCGAGGCTGAATTCGATATCCTTCTTGCTGCCATCGGGCGCGAGGTATGTGACCTTCAGCGTCTTGCCGTTCATCCATTTCGCCAGATGGTCGGTTGAATCCACTGTCGCCCCGTTGGACGACCAGATGAGCCAGAAGCAGGCTTTGCCGGTGACGAAGCCCCAGAGCGAGCCCTGTTTCTCGCCCTCGCGGCGCACCAGCTCGGTATCGACCGGATCGCCGCCATCGATGCGATAGATTGGCATGCGACCGGCGAATTCGTTGCCCTCATCCAGATGCACCTCGGCAAAGACGAGGCTGCGGTCCTGCAGGTGCTTCGCCCAGATGAACAGTTTCTGGCCGTCGCTGTTCGTGGTTGTTGCCGCCTTGCTCTGATCGCCGACGCCGGGGGTGTTTACCACCGTCCAGTCCTGGGCGAGCGCCGGCAGGGCGGTCAGGCACACTCCCGCCAGCATGAAGGCACACACCAGTCGCCAGCGGCGCAGGATCGAGGCCGGGCGCGAGAGCAAAACCCTCATTGTCTGCAACGCTGTCCGCGCTATTGAGCGCGGACCTTGACGTAGCTGCCCGGTGCGTCCTCGATCGCCTTCAGCTTGCCCGCGCCAGGCTTGCGCGCCGCAACCTTGCCGTCGGCGTATTGGGCGACCCACTCGGCCCAGCTCGGCCACCACGAGCCCGCCTTCGATTGGGCGCTGGCAAGCCAGGCCTCCGGATCCTTCGGCGTCTTCGTGTTGACCCAGTGATTGTACTTGCCCGAAGCCGGCGGATTGACCACGCCCGCGATATGGCCGGAGGCGGCGAGCACGAAGCGGGTCGGTCCGCCATAGATCTGGGTTGCCGCATAAGTCGATTTCCACGGCGCGATATGGTCTTCCTTTGTCGACAGGATGAAGACCGGCGTCTTGATCTTGGTCAGGTCGATAGGCGTCTTCGCCAGCGTGATTCCGCCCGGCTGCACCAGCAGGTTTTCCTGGTACATCTTGCGCAGATAAAAGCTGTGCATGGCGGCCGGCATGCGGGTTGAATCGGAATTCCAGTAGAGCAGGTCGAAGGGGAACGGCTCCTTGCCCAGCAGGTAGTTGTTCACCACGAACGACCAGATGAGGTCGTTGGCGCGCAGCATGTTGAAGGTGTTGGCCATGGCGCTGCCCTCGAGATAGCCCTTCTCGCTCATGCGGGCTTCCAGCGATTGCAGCTGCTCCTCGTCGATGAAGACGCCGAGTTCGCCCGGCTCGGTGAAGTCGACCATGGTGGTGAGGAAGGTCGCCGAGGCGACGCGGTCGATCTTCTTTACCGCCATGTAGGCGAGCGCGCAGGCGAGCAGCGTGCCACCGAGGCAATAGCCGATCACATTGGCCTGCTTCTCGCCCGTTGCCTTCTCGATCGCCTCGAGGGCGGCAAGGGGGCCTTCCAGCATGTAGTCGTCGAAGGTCTTCATCGCCAGGCGTTCACCGGGATTGACCCAGGAGATGACGAACACCGTCTGGCCCTGGTCGACGGCCCATTTGATGAAGGAGTTCTTCTCGCGCAGATCGAGGATGTAATACTTGTTGATCCAGGGCGGCATGATCAGCAGCGGCCGCTTGGCGACATCCTTGGTGCTGGGCTCGTATTGCAGCAGCTGGATCAGGTCGTTCTGGAAGACGACCTTGCCCTTGCTGACCGCCACGTTCCTGCCGACCTCGAAAGCCTCGGGGTCGGTCATCTTGATCTGCAGCTGGCCCTTGCCGCGCTCGAGATCGCCCAGCAGGTTCTCCAGCCCCTTGACCAGGTTCTCGCCGCCGCTTTCCAGCGTCTTGCGCAATACCTCAGGATTGGTCATGACGAAGTTGCTGGGGGCCATCGCATCGACGAACTGGCGGGTATAGAAATCGACCTTCTTGGAGGTCTTCTGATCCATCCCCTCGACATTGTGCACCGTCGATTGCATCCAGCGCGCGCTCAGCAGATAGGATTGCTTGATGAAGTCGAACAGCTGGTTTTCCTGCCAGGCTGAATCGCTGAAGCGGCGGTCGTCGGCGCTGGGCGCGATCACCGGCTCGCCGGTGCTTCCGGCCATGCGTTGGGCAGCGGATTGCCAGAGCTGCATGTAATCGTGCCAAAGATTGACCTGGGCCTCGACCATCTTGGCCGGGTTGCTCATCATCCGTGCGGTCATCTCGAGGAAGGCGCGCCCGATGCTGCCCGGATCGGACATGCCACCGGCGTCGGCAGCACCGCCACCCGTCTGGCGCTGCATGAATTCGGCGACAAGCCGCTGTGACTGCTCGGCGATTCGTGCCATAGCACGGGATAGTTCGACCGGGTCCGGCAATTTCATGTCCGGAGCCTGTTGATCGGTCATATCCGCTTCCTCTATGATCTTTTTTTGACGGGAGTCCTTGTGGTTTCCGAACATAACGACGCACCGCAGGCAAGACAACCGGAACCGGGATTGGTGACGAGATGAAGCGTTCGAGTTGCTCGTGCAGCCTCTGGGGAGGGTTGCGCGGCGGCCTGTTGGCCGCCGCTCTCACTTCACTCCTTGGCGGCTGCAGCATGGCCGACGACATCTTCGGCAGCGGCCCGGGCAATAACGAACCCAGCGCTACGCCAGAGCCCGTGCCTGGTCCCGCCGCCGGCACCACGCCGCAGACGGGCCAGGCCCCCCAAGGTCAGACGACCCAGGGTCAACCAACACAGCAGCCAACTCAGGGTCAGACGGCGCAAACGGCGCAGGGCCAGAGCTACCCCAATCTCGGCACCGTGCCGCAGCAGGCGCCGGCGACCACCAGTAGCGCCGACCGTCAGCAGATCGCCTCCGGCCTTGTTGCCGATAACCAGAATGCGGCTTATAGCGACCAGCCCGTGACGGCGACGCAGGAGAGCGGCACGCCGGCCCCGGCACCCATCCCGCCGCCTGTGCCGGCTCCGGCGGCTGCACCGGCTGCAACCGGCACCGATACGAGCACGGTATCGGTGGCGCCGATTCCCGCGCCGGCACCGGCTCCACAACCGACCTCTCAAACGACGGTGGGCCAGACGGTCACCAATCAATCGGTTCAGACGACAAGCACGGCGCCGGAGCCTGCCGCCACCGTGGTGCAATTGCCGGCGACGCCGCCTGCGACGGCAGGCGCGGCTACGCCGATGGCGCCGCCACCTAATCCCATTCCTGCCAATCCGATCCCGGCCAGCCCGGCGCCGGCACCGGGGTCGACAATGGTGGCGAGTACGGGCGCCGTGAGTGTCGATAACAGCCAGCTTTCCGGCTCGCCGCTGGCCGGATACCCGCCGGTACCGGGATCAGCGCCAGGGTACGCATCGGCATACGCCCCGGCCTATGGGAGTGCCGCCGGTACGGGACCCACATCTTACGCGGTACCGGCAGGTGCGGCACCGGTGGCGGGCCAGCCGGTCGCTGTTGTCTTCTTCACGGAATCTTCCGCGGCACTTTCCGATCGCGCGCAGTGGGTGCTGCACAATGTCTATCTGCTGCAGCAGCAACAGGGCGGCCGCTTGCGCATCGTCGGCAATGCCAGCCTGCACACCGTGACCATGGATCCGCAGAAGCATGATCAGGTGAACTACCGCATCTCCCAGAGCCGGGCGAATGCGGTGGCGCGTGCCTTGATCAATATGGGCGTGGCGCAGGGTTCGATCGGCGTGGCGGCCCAGGGCTCGCAGGCGCCGATCTTCTATGAGTTCATGCCCACCGGCGAGGCGGCCAACCGGCGCGTCGAAATCTACCTCGACCGCTGAGACGCGCCTTGTATTCGTGTAACGCTGCGAACCAAGGACAGCCGCGCCCATGAGTACGCAGCCGCTGCGCATTGGAATCGCGGGCCTGGGCACCGTCGGCGCCGGTGTGGTGAAGCTGTTGCAAACGCATGACGCAGATCTCGCGCGGCGCAGCGGACGGCCGATCGAGATCGTCGCCGTCTCGGCCCGCAAGCGCGGCCGCGACCGCGGCATCGATCTCGCCGGATATCGCTGGCATGACGATCCGCTCGCCTTGGCGGCCATGGCGGAGGTCGATGTCGTCGTTGAACTGATCGGCGGATCGGAAGGACCGGCGCGCAAGCTGCTGGAAGCCGCGATCGCCGGCGGCAAGCATGTGGTCACCGCCAACAAGGCGCTGCTCGCTCATCATGGTGCTGCCCTGGCACGGGCGGCCGAAGCGAAGGGAGTGACCCTGGGTTACGAGGCCGCGGTTGCCGGCGGCATTCCCATCATCAAGACATTGCGCGAGGGCCTTGCCGCCAATCGCATCGAGCGCATTTACGGCATCCTGAACGGCACCTGCAATTACATCCTGACGACCATGCGCCAGACGGGGCGGGAATTTGCCGATGTGCTGGCCGATGCCCAGCGCCTGGGCTATGCCGAGGCCGATCCCAGCTTCGATGTCGATGGCGTCGATGCGGCGCACAAGCTTGCCATCCTCGCCGGGCTTGCCTTCGGCTGCGAGGTCGATATCGGCCATGTCCATGTCGAGGGCATCCGCAACGTCTCCGCCGTCGATATCGCGTTTGCCGAGGAGCTGGG
>DASXQK010000458.1:0-4453 GCA_036493015.1 Dongiaceae bacterium
AGACGGAGCCTGCCTCTTTCTCAAAGGCCGCCAGGCCGGCGATGAATTGACCCTCGCCAGCCAAAGATGGACAATGACGACCGAACGTTTCCCCAATCCCGCCGAGACGTCAGGAATTATCTTGCGAATCAAAGGTTTACACCTGTGAACCTGAGCGGCGCCACCGGCCGCATCTTCGCCATCGCCAACCAAAAGGGCGGCGTGGGCAAGACAACCACGGCCATCAATCTGGCAACCGCGCTGGCCGCCTGCGGCAAACAGGTGCTGCTGGTGGATATCGATCCCCAAGGCAATGCCACGACGGGCCTGGGCATCGCCCGCGACCAGGTGGAACGCGATGCCTATGACGTGCTGGTGGATGGCGTGCCGATGGCCGAGGCCATCATGTCCACCCAGGTGCCGCAGCTTTCAATCGTTCCGGGCGGTGTGGATCTCGCCGGCGCCGAGCTCGAACTAGCCCAGGCGATGGCGCGGGAGTTCCGCCTGCGCCAGGCGCTGGCGCCCGTCGCCGGCCGCTTCGATTTCGTGCTGATCGATTGCCCGCCCTCGCTCAATCTTCTGACGGTGAATGCGCTCTCGGCGGCGACGGCGGTTCTCGTACCTTTACAATGCGAATACTATGCCTTGGAAGGCCTCAGCCAGTTGATGAAGACAGTTGATCTGGTAAAACAAAATCTAAACCCAACACTTGAAATACAGGGCGTGGTTTTGACCATGTATGACCGGCGCAACAATTTATGCGACTTGGTCGCAGCCGACGTCCGCCAGCATTTCGGCGCCAAGGTCTATGACACCATGATCCCGCGGAATATTCGCCTGTCGGAAGCACCATCCCACGGCAAGCCGGCGCTGCTCTACGATCTGCGCTGTGCGGGTTCGCAGGCCTATATCCATCTCGCCGGCGAGGTGCTGCGCCGCGAACAGCCGGCGAGCGTGCCAGCAGGCGCCGGCGCATGAGCGCTGACAGCAAACGCGGTCTCGGCCGCGGTCTCTCCGCCTTGCTGGGCGATGCGGCAGCAGCGCCCGCCGCGGCCAGGCAAGGCCAGCGCCAGCTCGCCATCGGCCAGCTCGAACCCAGCCCCCTGCAGCCGCGCCGCCATTTCGATGCCGATGAGCTGGAAGCGCTTGCCGAATCGATCCGTGCCAACGGCATCCTGCAGCCGATCCTGGTGCGCCGGCACCCGGCCAAGGCCGACATGCATGAAATCGTTGCCGGCGAGCGGCGCTGGCGGGCAGCCCAGATGGCCGGCCTGCATGAGGTGCCGGTACTGCTGCGCGAGCTCGACAACCGCGAAGTGCTGGAACTGGCGCTGGTGGAAAATCTCCAGCGCCACGACCTCTCGGCGCTGGAGGAGGCGGAAGGCTATCGCCGCTTGATCGATGAGTTCAGCCTGGCGCAGGAGGATCTCGGCCGGCGCGTGGGCAAAAGCCGCGCCCATATCGCCAATACGCTACGCCTGCTGAAGCTGCCTGACGCGGTCAAGGCACTGCTGATGCAGGGCCGGCTGACCGCCGGCCATGCGCGCGCCCTGCTGGGTGCCCGCGATCCCGTGGCGCTGGCCCGCAAGATCGTGGCCGAAGGCCTGTCGGTGCGCCAGGCGGAAGCGCTCGCCGCGCGCAGTGCGACTGCGGCACCGAAGCGCAAGAAATCAATCGAGAAGGATGCCGATACCCGCGCTCTCGAGCGCGACCTGGCGAAGCTGTTGGGCCTTGCGGTTGAGATCGCCCATGGGACCGCAGGCGGAGCCCTGACCATCCGCTATCGCACTCTGGAACAGCTGGATGACGTGATCCGCCGGCTCAACCGGAGCGAATAGTCGGCCGTATTTGGCGGGTCAGCGCCGGCCGCGCACCAGGCCGGCGACGTCGAGCAGCGCACGCTCGGCGATAGCTGCCTTGGGCTGGGCGTTCGTCTTGACGTCGATCTCTGCCCGAATCAGCCGGTCCAGGGCTTCGCCCAGAAGTGGTGGTGTCCAGAGACGAAGCTGAGCCAGGAAACGGCCTTCCAGTTTGAAGAAGACCGGCGGCCGCAAGATGCGCATGGCCTCGCGCGGTTCGCTGGCGGTCACCACCTGGTGCAGGCGCATGATGTGGCGGGCCGCGGCGCGCAGGATATCCACCTCGCCATGGCCATCCTCCATCGCGCGGGCATAACCGCGATCGATGGCCGCGCGGTCGCCATCGCCGAGCGCGAAGATGCAATCGTCCAGCGAGGCGACGGAACTGTCGCCGATCACCGCCGCCACATCCTCCAGCGTCACCTGTTTGGCGCCGCTGCCGACATAAAGCGCGAGCTTCTCCAGCTCCTGGCGTGTCACACCGCGGTCGCCGCCGAGATGAGCAATGAGATAGGCCTGGGCCTTGGGCTCGATGGATAGTCCATGGGCCCTGAGTGATTCCATCACCACCCGGGTCAAGGCAGCTTCATCATCGAGATAGCAGGCGATGGCCGCCGCGCCACTGGCGCTCTCGAACACCTTGCGCAGTGCGGACCGGGGCGCAAGCTCGCCTGCTTCCAGCACCAGAAAGGATGCGGGCGGCGGCCCGGACAGAAGCTCGTCCAGCGCGTCGGCATGATTGTCGCCGGCCTCGCGCAAGCGCAAAACGCGACGTCCGCCGGATAACGATAGCGCCGCGGCTTCATCGGCCAGGCGCGCCGGATCGTCCTTCAGCTGTGCGGCGGAGAGTTCGGCGACGCGGAAGGGATCGCCGGCATCGCCTGCGATTCGCGTGACGAGATCCAGCGCCCGCTCGCGCACCAGACCTTGATCGGGTCCATAGAACAAAACGGCGGCGACCTTGGTTTCGGCCGATTGCAGGAAGCGGCCCTGATCGCGCGGCGCAACCTTCATCCGCGCCTAGCCGCCGCTCGGCTGGGCCAGGAAAACGGCGAGTTGGTTGGCGATGTCGTCGGCCAGGCTCAGGGCGCCACGCCGGCGCGCTTCGTTGGTGGATTGGATGGTGGCGAACTCGTCACTCAGCAGGTCATAGCTGGTCGTCATGCGGCTGCTGCCCTTGAGTACAGGCGTGGCATTGCCACGCTGATACAACTGGAAGGAGGCGCTGAGCGTCAGGTTCGTGCGGCTCGCCGTCTGATCCTGCAGGATCAGCAGCTGTTCGGAACGTTCCTCAATGTGGATCACCAGATCGTATTGCGGACTGCTGGGCGAACCCGCCGGATTCATCCGGTCGCGAAGCGCGTTATAGAGGTTTTGCCCGGTGCGGTCGGCGATGGGCAGGATATGCACGCTCGCGAGCCGGGGTGCGGCGTTGCCGCCGGCCGTGTTGACCTTGCCATAGAGCGGTTGCCAGCCGCAGGCGCTGAGCGTCAGCAGGCCGAGAAAGGCGAGGCCGAGCAGGGCGTTGGTGGGCCTAGACCACAACATTGATGATCCTGTTCGGCACGATGATCACCTTGCGTAGCGGCTTGCCGGCGATCGCGCGCTGAACATTTTCGTCCGCCAGTGCCGCGCGTTCGGCTGCATCCTTGGCCATATCGCGCGGCAGGTTCAACGTGGCCCGCAGCTTGCCGTTCACCTGCACGGCGACAGTCGCCGTCTCGTCGATGGTAAGCGCCGGATCGGCTTCCGGCCACGGCATTTCCGCCAGCAGCGTCTTATGGCCCAGGCTGTGCCAGAGCTCTTCTGCCAGATGCGGCATCATCGGGGCCAGCAGGCGGGTCATGATCTCCAGCGCCTCGCGTCTCGCCCGGGCACCACCCCTGATGTCATCCAGTGCCTTGGCATCATCCAGCGCATTGGCGAATTCATACAGCCGCGCCACCGCGCGGTTGAAGCGGAACTTCTCGATATCGTCGGTGACACCAGCGATGGTCTTGTGGGTTGTCCGCCGAAGTTCCATCGATGCGGGATCATTGGCCGCACCAGTAAATGAGGGCGTCGGCGGCGCGCCGTTCATCATGCGCCACAGGCGCTGGACGAAGCGCCAGGCGCCCTCGACGCCGGCTTCCGTCCATTCCAGATCGCGCTCCGGCGGGCTGTCTGACAGCATGAACCAGCGCGCCGTATCGGCACCGTAGGTGCCGATGATCTCCGTCGGATCGATGACGTTTTTCTTGGACTTGCTCATCTTCTCGGAGCGGCCGATTTCGACAGGCGAGTCATCAAGAGTCGAAACCAGATTGCCCTGCGGGCTCTTCTTGACCTGTTCGGGCAACAGCCAGTTGCCCGTCGAGTCACGATAGGTCTCGTGGCAGACCATGCCCTGGGTGAACAATCCCGCAAACGGCTCGTCGATGCCGATCAGGCCGATGCGGCGCATGGCGCGGGTAAAGAAGCGCGAATAGAGCAGATGCAGGATCGCGTGCTCCACGCCGCCGACGTACTGGTCGACGGGCATCCAGTAATCGACGGCCGGGCGGTCGAACGGGGCCTCGCTGCGCGGCGAGCAATAGCGCGCGAAATACCAGGACGAATCCATGAACGTGTCGAAG
>DASXQK010000459.1:0-9658 GCA_036493015.1 Dongiaceae bacterium
CAACGGCCGCGCCGCCAGCGTGTCGAGCTGCTCGGCGAGGCCGCGCCGGCGCGCCGCAATCTCCGCCTCGTCCGTCGCAATGGGCGGCAGCAGCAAGGCACGGCGCACCTCCAGCCCTGGCTCGGGACCCAGGGTCAGGCATTCTCGGTAACGCGCTTCGGCTTCGCTGAGGCGCCCATCGCGTTCCAGCTGGCGGGCGAGATCCAGCAGCACGCCGCGGCGCTCGGCAAAGCCTTGCGCGCCGGCGATCAGGACAGGACGGCGCGCCAGCAGATTGGCCATGCGCGTCATCAGATCGATATTCTCCGGCGCCTTCGTCAAGGCCGCGCGCAACACGGACAGCGCGTCCTCCTGACGGCCCAGGCTACCCTGCGCCTTGGCCAGCATCGCGGCTGCTTCGCTATCGTTGGGATCGATGGCGAGCGCGCGCTGAAATTCCAGCACCGCTTCGGGCAGGCGCTTCTGGCGTGCCAGCACGGCGCCGTAATTGCGTGCGATGCTGCCATCCTGCGGACGCAAGGCGGCAGCCCGCGCCAGATGGGTCTCGGCGGCGCGGTTGTCGCCAAGTCCGGCGGCGGCCACCCCCAGCACATGCCAGGCTTCGCCCTGGCGCGGATCGGTGCTGGCAATGCTGGCGGCGATGTCCCAGGCCTCGGTGTAGTTATGCGCCTCGAGCCGGGCACGGGCGAGAGCGAGGCTCATGATTTGAGCTTCAGGGATTTCAACCGGCGATCGAGTTCGCCAAGAAGTGCCGCACGGTCGCCGGCGAAATCGCTCG
Source organism: Dongiaceae bacterium (assembly GCA_036493015.1). Taxonomy (GTDB): domain Bacteria; phylum Pseudomonadota; class Alphaproteobacteria; order Dongiales; family Dongiaceae; genus DASXQK01. The sequence goes on from DASXQK010000459.1 coordinate 779, forward strand.
CGATCCAGTCTTGCTCGAGTTCGGCAATCAACCGGCCAAGATCGGGGCCGGTGCCGACACCGCGATCGAGCGCATCCTGGCCCTTGATCGGGAAGACAGGCGGCGCCCAATCGGCGTAGGCAAGCGCTGCGCGCCAGCGATCGTCACCGCCGGCGACCGCGTCCACCTTCTCGGCCCAGGCGATCAGGCAGCGATCGCGATAGCTCTCGGCGGTGAGGCGATAGCGCAACGCCCGGCATTGCGCCGCGGTGAAATGAGACCACGGCATCGGCTCGCCGAGCGCACCAGTCAGACGATCGCGCAGCGCATTGGACAGACGCAGGCGCGCCGCCACCGTGTGGGCTGCGAGCGCCCCGTCGAGCGCGGCCGCGAGGCGCCGCGGCGCATCGGCGGCCAGGCCCATCAGCACTTCGATATCAACCAGCCGTGCCAGGCGATCGAGACGCTCGGCTTCGGGAAGGAAATGGATCAGCACCCGATGATCGCGCATGAGCGTCATGACCGGGGCGGGATCGGCCGCGCTCAGCAGCTTCAGGGTTTCGGCGGCGATCCGCTCGCCCGACAAGGTGGGCAACAGCGGGGCCAGCGTTTCGGCTGCGGCCAGCGCCTCGCTATCGGGCGGCGGTGCTCCAAAATGAGCATAGAAGCGAAAGAAGCGCAGCAGCCGCAGCACGTCTTCCTCGATGCGATCGCTGGCGCGGCCGACGAAGCGCACTCGGCGCGCTTTCAGATCGGCAATGCCGCCGAAGGGATCGTAGAGCCGGCCGGCCGGCGAACAAGAGAGCGCGTTGAAGGTGAAGTCGCGCCTGGCGGCATCGGCCGTCCAATCGTCAGTAAAGGCGACCTTGGCGTGGCGGCCATAGGTTTCCACATCGCGGCGCAGCGTGGTCACCTCGAAGGGCTCGTGAAAAGCGACAGCCGTCACCGTGCCATGGGCGATTCCCGTCGGCACCGCCTTCAGCCCCGCCGCTTCCAGCAGGCTGATCACCCGCAAGGGCAGATCGGGCGTGGCGATATCGATATCGCCGCCGGGGGTGCGGCCCAGCACCGCATCGCGCACGCAACCGCCGACGAAGCGCACCTCGCTGCCGCCGGCGCTGAGTGCTGCAATGACGGCGCTCGTGGCCCGCGCGGTCATCCAGGGTTGGGGCGACAGGGTTTCCATAACGCGTTCAGTTACCACTTCCATTTGCACTGGGCACATTTCCACTGGGCCCACTTCCACCGGGCTTGAATTCGCCGGGCTGTACCGTGCCGTTGACGACCTTGGCCGGCTGATACACTTCCGAAGGCGAGGCCCCGCCCAGCAGTGCCAGCGCCAGGAACGTCACCCCCAGCAATAAACCGCCGGCAGCACCCAGCCAGACCCAGGGCATGTCCGGCGTCTCCTGGGCGCCCCGCGCGCGGGCATACAGCACATAGCCGAAATAGATCAAGGTCGGCAGGATCAGCGGCAGAACGATTTCGCCAAGCTGTCTCACGATAAGAAACTCTTCACCGGACCTCGCAGCACATCGGCCAGGTTCACCAGCATGCCGGCCGTGGCGCCCCAGATGTAGCGGTTTTCCCAGGGTATCGCCCAGTAGAAGCGTTCGCTGCCGGCGAAGACCCGGCTGTCGCGCCGGCGATTGGCTGGATCGATCAGGAAATCGAGAGAGACCTCGAAGATCTCGGCGACCTCGTGGGGATCCGGGCGCAGCAATAACGGCGGCTGCAGCAGCCCGACGATCGGCTCGACGCGAAAGCCGGTGCGGGTGACATAGGTATCCAGCCGGCCGAGGATCCGCACCAGCGCGGGATCGAGGCCGACTTCCTCCTGGGCCTCGCGCAACGCCGCCGCCTGTTCACCGGCATCCTCCGGTTCGATGCGCCCGCCGGGAAAGGCGATCTGGCCCGCATGGTCGGCCAGATGGGCCGTGCGCAGGGTCAGCAGGATGCTGAGCCCCTCGGGATGCGCCACCAGCGGGATCAGCACCGCGGCGGGAACCAGCGCCCGCTCGGGATAGAATCCTGGATTGAGGTCATGGTCGCCGCGCCCGCCCTGGCCCCCGGTCTCGGGCGGCACAGCGTCCTGGGAGCGCCGCAAACCGCCATGGGGCGCCGCGTTCAGCCGGGCAGCGACCTCGTCCGCGGTCAGCCTGTGGGGTCCAGCCGACCCAGGGGAAAGAACCGACCGTTGCTCCATACGCCGAACTGCTCTCCGTTCTCTTCGCCCAATTCGACCAGTTGATAGAAGACCGGCCGCAGCACCCTGGCCTCCAGCCGCTCGCGGATCAGGATATAGGGAATCGCCTCATCACTCTCGTTCGCCCTAACGAGACGGATGGGATGATCGTCGCCCGCCGTAACCTCGTCATCCAGATTACTGCGAAAAATTAATCTTTGCCTCTGCCCGCTGCCCTCGGCGCGCAAGGCCACGGCGGTGAAGGGCACATCCTCGACCTCGACCCGGCCGCGCTCGGCCGGCGTCACCAGCCAGTATTCGCCGTCATTTTCTTGCCTTAATGCCGAGGCAAATAGCTTGACCAAGGGCGGGCGGTTGATGGGCGAGCCCCGGTAATACCAGGTGCCGTCCCGGGCGATGCGCATGGCCAGGTTTTCCAGCATCACGGGTTGGCGCCCGGCAGCGCCAAGCCCCTGACGCGGTTGTGATTTGCCGGCGGAGAGGCCGGTCAGCATACCCATAGGATTAGACGCGCTGCCTTTCATCCGTCTATGCTCTTTGGCCCAACTCCGGAGATCATTTTGTGAGCACCGCCGACACGAGACCTGCCAGCGCGGAAGCGCTTGCCAGCGACATCGAGGCGCTGGGCGAACGCCTGCGCCATGCCCGCCAAAGCATCAGCCGGGTGATTTTCGGCCAGCAACAGGTCATCGAGCAAACACTTATTGCGCTGCTGAGCGGCGGCCATGTCCTGCTGATCGGCGTGCCGGGCCTCGCCAAGACGCGGTTGGTGGAAACCCTGCACATCGTGCTGGGGCTCGACGACCGGCGCATTCAGTGCACGCCGGATCTGATGCCCTCCGACATCCTGGGTTCCGAAGTGCTGGAGGAAGGCGAAGGCGGACGGCGCAGTTTCCGCTTCATCCCCGGACCGGTCTTCTGCCAGGTGCTGATGGCCGATGAAGTCAACCGCGCGAGCCCGCGTACTCAATCCGCCTTGCTGCAGGCGATGCAGGAGCGACGCGTCACCATCGCCGGGCGCGCCCATCCGCTGCCCGAACCTTTCCATGTCGTGGCAACCCAAAATCCGTTGGAGCAGGAAGGCACATATCCTCTGCCCGAAGCACAGCTCGACCGCTTCCTGATGCAGATCGATATCGGCTATCCCGATGCCGATGCCGAGCGCCAGATGCTGATCGCGACGACCGGGCTGAACGAGGACAAGCCGCGCGCGGTGATGACCGCGGCCGAGCTTATCGCCGGGCAGACGCTGATCCGGCGCATTCCGGTGGGCAACAGCGTGGTCGAAGCGATCCTGAATCTGGTGCGTAGCGCCCGCCCCGATGAGGGCGGCCTGACCGATGTCACCCGCCATATCGCCTGGGGTCCCGGACCGCGCGCAAGCCAGGCGCTGATGCTCGCGGTGCGCGCGCGAGCGGCACTGGAAGGCCGCCTGGCGCCCTCGGTGGACGACGTGCTGGCGCTGGCCCATCCGGTGCTGCGTCATCGCATGGCCCTCAACTTCGCCGCGCGCGCTGATGGCGTCACCCTGGACGCGCTGATCGACCGTCTGTGCCAGCCGCTCGCCTGACCGGCACATCCGAGGCGGTTCGCAAGCAAGCCGACCGGCTTGCCGGAAGCCTGCCGCCGCTTCTGGTCGCGGCACTGCGCGTGGCCGCGACCGTCGAGCAAGGCGTGCATGGCCGCAAGCGCGTCGGCGCGGGCGATGCCTTCTGGCAGTTCCGCCAGTATCAGCCCGGCGACCCGACGGCACGCATCGACTGGCGCCAATCGGCGAAATCCGACCGCCTCTATCTGCGCCAGATGGAATGGGCGGCGGCGCAAAGCGTATGGCTCTGGCGCGACAGCAGTGCCTCCATGGATTGGCGATCGACACCTTCCCTGCCGCTGAAATCCGAGCGCGCCGAGCTTCTGGTGCTGGCGATCGCGGCCTTGCTGCTGCGCGCGGGCGAGCGCGTGGCGCTGCTGGGTGGCCAGGACCGCCCCTCGGCCAGCCGATCCTCGCTGGAGCGTTTCGGCCAGGCGCTTCGCCTGGGCGCGACCGAAAGCCTGCCGCCAAAACAGGCGCTGCCCCGCTACGCCCAACTGGTCCTGATAGGCGATTTCCTCTCGCCCTTGCCGGCGATCGAGGCAGCGCTGCGCCCCTATGCCGAGCGCGGGCTGACCGGCCATATCGTGCAGATTCACGACCCCGCCGAGGAGACCCTTCCTTTCCTCGGCCGCATCCGCTTCGAGGGCACCGAGAAGGAAGGCGAATTGCTGCTGAGCCGCACCGAATTGGTGCGGGATGCCTATCGCGAGCGCTATCGCGCCCATCGCGACGGGCTGACCAGCACGGTGCGCGCCTTCGGCTGGACCTTTGCCGCCAGCAACACCGAAAGACCGCCGGAGCCAGCCTTGCTGGCGCTCTATCGCCAGATCGCCGAGAGGGATAAGTAGAGCTTTCATGCTGGGCGGCCTCACCTTCCTTTCACCCTGGCTGTTGCTGGCGCTGGCCGGCCTGCCGATCCTGTGGTGGCTGCTGCGGCTGACGCCGCCGGCACCCCGGCGGATGAGCTTTCCCGCCATCCGTCTGTTGTTCGATCTGGTGCCGCCCGATGAAACTCCGCAGCGCACGCCGCCCTGGCTGATTGCGCTCCGCCTGTTGCTGGCGGCGCTGATCATTCTGGGATTCGCCGAGCCGCTGCTGAATGCCAAAGGCGAGCTTGCCGGCCGTAAGGCCCTGATGCTGGTGGTGGACGATAGCTGGGCCGCAGGCCCCGGCTGGCCCGCCCGTCAGCGCGCCATGGGCCAGGCCATCGATGAAGCCGAGCGCTTCAGCCTGCCGGTCATCCTGCTGCCCACCACGCCGCCGGCCGATGGCGGTGCGATTGCGGCATCCGGCCCCATGAGTCCGGGCGACGCGCGCCAAAAGATCCGCGCGCTGGAGCCGCTGCCCTGGCCCAGCGACCGCACCATGGCGCTGCAGGCGCTCGACCATCTGAAGCTCGCCCCCGACATGACAGGCAATATCGATGTGCTGTGGCTGAGCGATGGACTTGCCGGTGCCGACAAGGATTCGGCTTCGCGCCTGGCCGAGGCGCTGCAGAAACTGGGCCGCCTCTCGGTCGTGGCCGACCCGTCGACGCAACTGCCCCTTGTGCTGCGCGCGCCCGAAGCCGGCATCAACGGGCTGACCTTGCATCTGGAACGCGCGGCCGCCGGCGCCCCGCAGCATGTCAATCTGCGCGCCCTCGACGAGTCGGGCCGGTTGCTCAGCGTCGAAAGCATGGATTTCGGCGCCGACAAGACAGCCCTCAGCCACGAGGTGAAGCTGCCCACCGAACTGCGCAACCGCATCGCCACCTTCACCATCGACGGCGCGACATCGGCCGCGGGCATCCTGTTGCTGGACGATCGCTGGCGCCAGCGCCCCGTTGGATTGATCGCCGAGGCCGATAGCGATGCAGCACAGCCGCTGTTGAGCGATCTGTTCTATGTCGAGCGTGCGCTGGCGCCCTATGCGGAGCTTCGCCATGGCGATACGCCCACGCTGCTGCATCGCGATCTCGCCGTCCTGATCATGGCCGATGTGGGATTGCTGGCCGAAGACGAGGTGGCGCGGCTCAAGACCTGGATCGACAAGGGCGGCGTGCTGATACGTTTCGCCGGTCCCAAGCTGGCGCAGAACGCCGCCAGCCTGCTGCCGGTGCGCTTGCGCACTGGCGATCGCCAGCTGGGCGGTGCCATGTCCTGGACCCAGCCGGCACGACTTGCCCCCTTCCCGGCCGAGAGTCCCTTTGCCGGTCTCGCGGTGCCGCCGGAGGTGCTGGTGAACCGCCAGGTGCTGGCGGAGCCGGAGGTCGATCTGGGCAAGAAGACCTGGGCGCGGCTGGTGGATGGAACCCCGCTGGTGACAGCGTTGAAACAGGGCGATGGCTATATCGTGCTGGTCCACACCACCGCCAATGCGGCCTGGTCGAACCTCGCTTTGTCCGGCCTGTTCGTGGAGATGCTCCAGCGCCTGGTGGGCTTGAGCCAAGGCGTCTACGGCGGCGAATCGACGACGCCGCTGGCGCCGCTGCAGGTGCTGGATGGCTATGGCCGGCTGATGGCGCCACCGCCCACCGCCTTGCCGGTGAGCCCGGCCGATCTCTCGACCAACTCAGTCGGTCCGCATCATCCGCCGGGCTACTACGGCAAGACCAGCGCGCGCCGTTCGCTGAATCTGGGCCCCGCGGTGCCGCCGCTGGCGCCAATGGGAGCGCTGCCCGCCGGTGTGCTGCGCAATCCCTTTGCCCTCGCCGATAGTTTCGATCTGAAACCCTGGCTGCTGGGCGGCGCCCTGCTGCTGTTGCTGATCGACATGGTGATCGCGCTGGCGCTGCGCGGCATGCTGGGCCGTATCCGCCGTCCGGCGGCGGCTACCGGCGCCACCGCGGCCGCTCTCCTCATGCTGTTGGCACTGCCGGCAATCGTGCATGCACAATCGAGCGATCCGGAAAAATTCGCCCTCGATAATGCGGGCACCACGCGCCTTGCCTATGTCATCACCGGCGATCAGGAGAACGACGCGATCGCCAAGGCCGGACTGTTTGGCCTCAGCCTCGTCCTCGCCCAGCGCACCGCCGCGGAGCTCGGAACTCCGCTCGGCCTCGACATCGACACGGATGACCTTTCCTTCTTTCCGCTGATCTATTGGCGCGTGCCGCAGAACCCCGATCCGCTCTCGGCCAATGCCGCCAAGCGGCTGACCGACTATCTGCGCCATGGCGGCATCATCATGTTCGATACCGCCGATCAGCTTGGCTTCGGCGGCGACACCGATTCCTCCGGCAGCCTGCGCCATATGCTGCGCGACATGGATGTGCCGCCGCTGATCCCGGCCCCGCCGGATCATGTGTTGACCAAGGCCTTTTACCTGATGCGCGATTTCCCGGGCCGCTATGCCGGCGGCGTCATCTGGGTGGAACAGGGCGAGGGCCGGGTGAATGACGGCGTCTCCGGCGTCATCATCGGCTCCAATGACTGGGCGGGTGCCTGGGCCATCGACGAGGCCGGCCGGCCTATGTTCGCCACCGTGCCGGGCGGCGACCGCCAGCGCGAGCTTGCCTATCGCTTCGGCGTCAACCTGGTGATGTATGCGCTGACCGGCAATTACAAATCCGACCAGGTCCACGTGCCGGCGATCTTGGAAAGGCTCGGGCAATGAGCATCGGCTCGCTCAGCCTGCAGTTCGCCCCGCTGCTGCCCTGGATGATCCTGGCCGCCGCGGCGATTATCGCCCTTGCACTGCTCGGCCTTTGCGCCTGGCGGCGTGCGCGCGGCAGCCTCTGGCGGCTGCTGGCACTGGTGGCGCTCTTTGGCGCACTCGCCAATCCCTCGATCGTCCAGGAAGACCGCAATTACCTGAGTGATGTCGCGGTGGTGGTGGTCGACGATTCCGAAAGCCAGGCCGTGCCGCCGCGGCAGTCGCAGACGGCCTGGGCGCTGACCGAGCTGGAAAAGCGCATCAAGGGCATACCGGGGCTGGAGGTGCGCATCGTCCATGGCGGCAACGATCCGGCGAGCGAATCCAATGACGGCGGCGGCACGCGCCTGTTCGGTGCGCTTGCCCGCGGCATCGCCGATCTGCCCGCCAGCCGGATTGCCGGCGCCGTCATCATCAGCGATGGCCAGATTCACGACGTGCCGGCCGATCTCGATGCGCTGGGATTCCACGCGCCGGTGCACCTGCTGCTGACCGGACTTGCCGACGAAGCCGACAGGCGGCTGGTTGTCGTGGCATCGCCAAGCTTCGGCCTGGTGGACAAGCCGGTGACGTTCAAGCTGCGCGTCGAGGATACGGCTGCCCCCGCCGGCAGCCAGGCCGCACTCTCCATCCTCAAGGACGGCAAGCCCCTGCCGCCGGTCATCATGCCCATCGGCCAGGACATGGCGGTGGATCTCGATATCGACCATGGCGGGCAGAACATCTTCGAGTTCAGCGTCGCGCCGGGCACCAAGGAACTGAGCCTCGCCAATAATTCCGCCGTGGTCCTGGTGAACGGCGTGCGCGACCGCCTGCGCGTGCTGCTGATTTCCGGAGAACCCCATGCCGGCGAGCGTGCCTGGCGCGCGCTGCTGAAATCCGACCCCTCCGTCGATCTGGTGCATTTCACCATTCTGCGCCCGCCGGAAAAACAGGACGCCACGCCGATCAACGAGCTTTCGCTCATCGCCTTTCCGGTTCGCGACCTGTTCGAGCTGAAGCTGAAGGAATTCGACCTCGTCATCTTCGACCGCTACCGGCGCGAGGGCGTCCTGCCGCGGGCTTATTTCGAGAACATCGCCCGTTATGTGGAACAGGGCGGCGCATTGCTCGATTCCGCCGGGCCTGCTTTCGCGACACCCTACAGCCTCTATCGTTCGCCGCTCGGCGATGTGCTGCCGGCGGAACCCACCGGCCAGGTGCTGGAGCAGGCCTTCCTGCCGGCGCTGACCGATCAGGGCCGTCGCCATCCCGTCACCTCCGGCCTGGAGGGCGCTGGCACACCCGGCCATCCGGCAAGCTGGGGCCGCTGGTTTCGCCAGGACGAGGCTGTGCCCCATCAAGGGGTCAGTGTGCTGAGCGGCATCGATAGCAAACCGCTGCTGGTGCTGAATCGCGTCGGCAAGGGCCGCACGGCGGAACTGCTGAGCGATCAAATCTGGCTGTGGTCGCGCGGCTACCAGGG
>DASXQK010000460.1:0-15719 GCA_036493015.1 Dongiaceae bacterium
CGGCGCTTGCGGACGAGCACACTGGGCTGATACGTGCGCTTCACGTTGAGACTCCGTTACGAAAGAGCGATGGATTCAAGGAATTGCCGCGGCTGTATAAGGGCTTACCCGGGCAGAGTCAACGCTTCGGCATGCCGCAGGTACTCTTCACGCCAAGCTCACCCGAGCGTGACGGCTCGCAGGGTGGCATGGGCCAGAATGCGATGATATGTCAAGACGATGGCAGGTAGTGTTTCAAAGGCCTCCAAAAAGGGCGGTATCCGTCGCTGGCTGCCGCTGCTGGCTATCCTGCTGGCCGCCGCGGCGTTCTTCGCCTTTGGCCTGCAGCACTACCTGACGCTGGAGGCCCTGAGAGCCAATGGCAACTGGCTTTACGGCCAGGTAAATGACCATCTGGCCCTGGCACTCGTGATTTATGTGCTGGTCTATGCCGGGGTGGTGATGCTGTCGCTGCCCGGCGCCACCATACTGACCCTTGCCGGCGGCTGCCTGTTCGGCCTGTGGCTTGCGACCGGTGTCACCATCCTCGCCGCCACGCTGGGCGCCACATTGCTCTATCTGGCAGCGCGCACGGCCTTTGCCGATCTGCTGCGCGCCCGCGCCGCCCCCTGGCTCAAGCGCCTCAGCGCCGGTTTTCAGGACAATGCCTTCAGCTATCTATTATTTCTGCGCCTGGTTCCTGCATTTCCCTTTTTCGTCGTCAATCTGGTGCCAGCCTTTCTCGGCGTAGGGTTGCGCATCTTCGTGCTGGCGACATTCATCGGGATCATCCCCGGAACCTTCGTCTATGCCGGCGTGGGTGCCGGGCTGAAGAGCCTGCTGGACAGCAACCAGCCGCTTTCGCTCGGCAGCGTGCTGACACCCCAGATCGTGATCGCGCTGATCGGCCTTGCTTTGCTCTCGCTGCTTCCGGTCGCCTGGAAGGCCTGGCGCAAGTCCCGCGGTGGTTCAAGCAAATGAGCCGGCTGCTGACCCCCGATATTTGCGTCATCGGTGCGGGCACCGGCGGGCTCGTTGTGGCCGCCGGATCGAGCCAGCTCGGCGCCAGTGCCGTGCTGATCGAATCCCATCGCATGGGCGGCGATTGCCTGAATACCGGCTGCGTGCCGTCGAAATCGCTGCTGGCCGCGGCCCACGCAGCGGTGGCGCACCGGCGCGCGCCACTCTTCGGCCTGGAACAGGCAGCGCCCCGCATCGACTTCGCCCGCGTGCAGCAGCATGTCCGCGACGTCATCGATGCTGTCGCACCCAATGATTCCGAAGAACGGTTCACCGGACTCGGCGTCACCGTGCTGCGCGAGCAGGCGCGCTTTACCGCGCCCGACGAAGTCCTGGCCGGCGATACCCGCATTCACGCCCGGCGCTTCGTCATCGCCACCGGCTCGGCCGCCTTCGTCCCGCCGGTGCCGGGGCTGGCGGATCTGCCTTATCTGACCAATGAATCGATTTTCGATATCGATCGCCTGCCCGATCATCTGCTGATCATGGGGGGCGGGCCGATCGGCTGCGAATTGGCCCAGGCCTTTGTGCGGTTGGGGGCGCGGGTCAGCCTGGTCGAGATGATGTCGATCCTGCCCAAGGACGACCCCGAATGCAGCGATGTGGTGCGACGCGCGCTGCTGGCCGACGGTGTGACGCTGCATGAGGGCCATAAAGTCGTCAGCGCGGCGGCTAGCGGCGGCACGATAACGCTCGAAATCGAGAAGGACGGGTCGCGTCAGACGCTACCGGGCTCGCATCTGTTGGTGGCTGCGGGCCGCCGGCCACGCGTTACCGATCTGGGCCTGGATCTCGCTCGTGTGGCGCATAGCGACAAGGGCATTGCGGTCGACCGGCGCCTGCGGACGTCGAACAAGCGCATCTTCGCCGTGGGCGATGTGCTGGGCGGGCCGCAATTCACCCACCTTGCCGCCTATCATGCGGGCATCGTCATCCGTAACGCACTGTTCCGCCTGCCGGCCAAAGTGGATCTCTCGGCGCTGCCCTGGGTCACCTTCGCCGATCCCGAACTGGCTCATGTCGGCTTGAGCGAAGCCGCGGCCCGCGCCCAGGGTGATATCCGCATCCTGCGCTGGCCGCTCTCCGAGAACGACCGCGCCCAGGCCGAGCATCGCGATCAGGGATTCATCAAGATCATCACCAGCGCCAAGGGCCGCATCCTGGGCGCCGATATCGTCGGGCCCTCGGCCGGCGAAATGATCCATCTCTGGACCCTGGCCGTATCGCAGAAGATGAAAATCGGCGCCGTGGCCGGTATGATTGCCCCCTATCCGACCCTGGCCGAGATCGGCAAGCGCGCAGCCGGCAATTACTATATGGCGAAGCTGTTCAGCCCCGGCACCAAGCGGCTGGTGCGTTTCCTCGCCCGTTTCGGCTGAGAGAAGATCAAATCCTCATGGCCAGTACCGCCAATCGCCCCTATCTGCCGCCGCCCGCCAAGAGCCTGTCGGCCCGTGTGCTGCTGTTGACCGTGTTCTTCGTCATGCTGGGCGAGATTCTGATCTATGCGCCCTCGGCGGGACGCTTCCGCTACGAATATCTGCGCGACCGCCTCGCCACCGCCCATACCGCCGTGCTGGCTCTGCTCGCCACCCCCGATTACATGGTGAGCGACTCTCTGCAAATGGAACTGCTGCAGCATGCCAACGCCTATATCGTGGCGCTGAAGCGGCCCGACGGCGTCAAGCTGATGATGCATGCCAAGCAGGGCATACCCGCCATCGATGCCACCTTTGATCTCAATCAGAAAAGTTTCTTCGGCCTGATCGGCGATGCCTTTGCCACCATCGTTCATCCGGCCAACCGCGTGCTGCGCGTCATGGGTAGCTCGCCCCGAATGCCGGAATCGACGGTGGAGATCGTCATCGACGAGCAGCCGATGCGCGCCGCCCTGCTCGATTATTCGGAACGGGTGCTGGAGCTTTCCATCGTTATTTCGCTGATGACCGCTTCGCTGGTCTATCTCAGCCTGCAATGGCTGATGATCCGGCCCATGCGGCGGCTGACTGAATCCATGGTCGCCTTCCGCAGCGATCCGGAGAATGCCTCGCTGGCCGGGCGCCCCAGCCGGCGCAGCGACGAGATCGGCGTGGCCGAGCGCGAGCTGGTCCAGATGCAGGCCGGGCTTCGCACGGCCTTGCAGCAGAAGACGCGGCTGGCCGCCCTCGGCGGGGCGGTCAACAAGATCAATCACGACCTGCGCAATATCCTCGCAACCGCACGGCTGGTTTCCGACCGATTGCTGGCGAGCGACGATCCCACCGTGCGGCGCAACTCGCGCGCCTTGCTGGCCGCCATCGATCGCGCGGTCGAGCTCTGCAGCAACACACTGAACTTCACCCGCGAAGGTCCGCCGGTGCTGGAGCAATCCAGCTTTTCGTTGGCCGAGCTGATCGAGGAGGTGTCGCTGACCTTGCCGGCGCCGGCCGAGGGCGAGCCGCCGCTGCGCAATGAAGTGCCGGAGAATCTGGTGCTGGAAGCCGACCGCTCCCAGGTCTTCCGCATCTTCACCAACCTTACCCAGAATGCCGTGCAGTCGGGCGCCACGCGCGTCGAGGTGACCGCCCGCCACGAGAGCGAGCGGGTCGTGGTCGAGGTCAGCGATAACGGCCCCGGCCTGCCGCCCCGCGCGCGCGACAATCTGTTCCAGCCTTTCGCCGGCTCCGCGCGGCCCGGCGGATCGGGGCTGGGCCTGGCCATCGTGCGCGAGCTGGTGCGGGCCCATGGCGGCAATATCCGGCTGCTGCATTCCACCGCCGAAGGCACCGCCTTTGCCGTCGAACTGCCGCAGCGAAGCCAGCGCAACGGCCAGAAGCAGAAGAACAGCGCCAAGAAGTCGAAGGCGGCTTAGGGCCAAAGCAAAGGACTCACCACACAAGCACAGAGATAGCGAGCAAACGGCTTGGTATTCGCCTCACGCTCGCCCGTCATCCTGGGCCGGCCGAAGGCCGAGCCGAGGATCCACGGCTTCTTCCTTTGTCTGCCAAGTCGTGGATGCCCGCCTCAGGGCGGGCATGACGACCGAGGGGGTCAGAAAGAGCGGGTTAACGCGATCTCTCTGTGCCGCTTTGGTTCCTATCTTCTTGTTTCGGCCGGGCCGCGCATCTGCGACCTTGAGGCCAGTTGCCTAGCGAGGGCCAAGGCCGTAACTTCCGCGCCGTCGACAATTGCGCCAGCCCGGGGATCGTCATGGCTTCCAGCGAACATGAATCTTCCGTCTTCAACACCATGATCCTGGCCGGTGCGGCCGGTATCATGGGCATCGTCGGCCTGTTCGTCGCCGAGCGCGCGGGACATGGCGTGCCTTATTACGGCGGGCTGGTGTTCTTCGTCTTCGCCGTTCTGTTCGTCTTCCTGCTGATCAAGCATGCCTATGATCGTGAGGAAGGCATTAAGGGCGGCGGCTTGCCGTTGGCGCTACGCGTCGGCGCCTCGGCGGCCGTGGGCTATCTCGTCTATGGCATGGCCAGTGAATCGATCCCCGACAAGGCGATGCTCGCCGCCATCGCCGTGGCGGTGATCCTGTTCGGCCTGCTGGAGATCATCGATCGCGTCGCCGTGCGCGACGAATAGGACGCCTCAGTCGAGCTGCAGCAGCAGCGATTTGAGATAGGCGCTTTCCGGCAAGGCCGGATGCAGCGGATGGTCGGATGCGGCACCGGCCGCGCGCAGGATGCGCCCCTCGCGTGATGTGTCGACGAGCCCGCGATTGACCTGACGCTCGAACTCCGCCACCGGCATGTTGTGCGAGCATGACGCGATGAACAGGAATCCGCCCGGCTTGACCAGCGCTGCGCCCAGGCGCGCCAGTTTGCGATAGGCCCGTGCGCCCTGGTTCAAATCCTTCTTCGACTTCACGAAAGCCGGCGGATCGGCGATCACCACCTCGAAGCGTTCGCCGGCCTTGGCCAAGCGCTCCAGCTCCTCGAACGCATCGGCCTTGCGGAAGGTGCAGCGATCGGCGAGCCCGTTTAACTGGGCGGACTGTTTTGCCAGCGTCAATGCGGGTTCGGAGCGGTCGATCGCGACCACGGCTCGTGCACCGCCCGCGGCCGCGGCAAGAGCGAAGCCGCCGGCATAGCAATAGAGATCGAGCACGCGCGCGCCCTCGACGAGCTTTGCCACCGCCGCGCGGTTGTCGCGCTGGTCATAGAACCAGCCGGTCTTCTGGCCCTCGCGCGCATCGGCGAGGAAACGCAGTTCGTTCTCCGCCAACTCGATCGCACCGTCGAGCCCGCCCTTTGCCATTTTCACATAGGCCGAAAGACCCTCAAATTCGCGCGCCGGGGAATCGCAGCGCAGCAGGATCCGCTTCGGCGCCACCACCTGGTCGAGCGCTTTCTCGATCTCGGGCCAGAGTTTCTCCATGCCGGCCGCGTTGATCTGCACCACCATCAGATCGCCGAAACGGTCCATCACCAGCCCCGGCATGCCGTCGGCCTCGGCATGGATCAGGCGATAGAACGGTGCGCCGAACAGGCGCTGGCGCAACGCCTGCGCACGCTCGAGCCGGGCGGCGAAGAATGTCGCGTCGATGGTGGCGCCCAGATCGTCGGTCAGCCGGCGGGCGGCGATCAGCGTATGGGGATTGAAGAGGGCGATCGCCAGCGGTGAGCCATCGGCGCGCAGCAGCCTGACCAGGCTGCCGGCCTCGATGGCCTTGGCGGCGGCGTCCATGACGATCTCATTGGAATAGACCCAGGGATGGCCGGTGGTGAACCGTTTGAAGGCCTCGGGCCGCAAGGTGATGCTGCGCATGGCGCTGCTTATAGGCCGAAACCCGGCACCGCAAGGGCATTCCTATGCGCCCGATTAATTATTGTGCACTGCACCATTTAGGGCCAGAATGACCCCTTCTCATCGGGCCGGAAAGGCCAAGCAATATGAGCGCGGAAGCCAAGGTCGAGAGGATTTCGGTACCTGATCTTGCAGCGCGCAAGGGCGGCGAGCCGATCGTCTGTCTGACGGCCTATACGACGCCGGTGGCCCGCCAGTTGGATCCCCATGTCGACCTGCTGCTGGTGGGCGATTCCCTGGGCATGGTGCTCTACGGTTTCGACAGCACCCTCAAAGTCACCCTCGAGATGATGATCGCCCATGGCGGGGCCGTGGCGCGCGGCAGCAAGCGCGCCTGCCTGGTCGTCGACCTTCCCTTCATCGCCTACAAGGAATCGCCGCAGGTCGCCTTTCGCAGCGCCGCCCGGGTCATGGCCGAAACCGGCTGTTCCGCGGTCAAGCTGGAAGGCGGGGTGGAGATGGCCGAGACGGTGGATTACCTCGTGCGCCGCGGCATTCCGGTGATGGGCCATGTCGGGCTGACGCCGCAATCGGTCAATCGCCTGGGCGGCTATCGGGCGCGAGGCCGCAAACAGGACGAGGCCGCCGGCATCATCGCCGATGCCGAAGCCATCGCGGCGGCCGGCGCGTTCAACATCGTGCTGGAAGGCGTGCTGGAGCCCCTGGCCCGCGATGTCGTGACCCGCGTGCCGGTTCCCATCATCGGCATCGGCGCTTCGGCTGCCTGCGACGGCCAGGTGCTGGTGACCGAGGACATCACCGGCCTGTTCTCCGACTTCCGCCCGAAATTCGTCAAACGCTATGCCGATCTCGGCACCGCCATCGGCAATGCAGCCGCCACATATGCGGCTGAGGTGCGCAAGCGCAGCTTCCCCGGCCCCGAACATGTCTTCGGGGCATCCGCCAAAAAGTGAGCGCCCGCGGCCCTGATGACAGCCCCGATGTGGTGCGCAGCGTCGCCGATCTGCGCGCGCGCGTCGCAACCTGGCGCAAATCGGGCGAGACGATCGGCCTGGTCCCCACCATGGGATCGCTGCATGAGGGGCATCTCAGCCTCGTGCGCGCGGCGAAAAAGGATAACGTCCGGGCCATCGCCACGCTGTTCGTCAATCCCAGCCAGTTCGGCGCCAATGAGGATCTTTCCTCTTATCCCCGCGACGAGGTGGCCGATCGCCGCCTGCTGGGCGAAGCCCGCGCCGATCTGCTGTTCGCTCCCGGCGTGGATGAGATGTATCCCGAGGGCTTCGCCACCACGGTGAGCGTGGCCGGCCTTACCGAGCATCTTTGCGGACCGCATCGGCCGGGGCATTTTGCCGGTGTCGCCACCATCGTTGCGAAGCTGCTGAACCAGGCGCAGGCGACCCGCGCCTATTTCGGCGAGAAGGATTTCCAGCAATTGCAGGTCGTGCGCCGGATGGCCCGCGATCTCGATATCGCGACTGAGATCGTCGGTGTGCCCACGATCCGCGAGGCGGATGGCCTGGCAATGTCGTCGCGCAACCGCTACCTCTCGCCCGCCGAACGCAAACAGGCGGCAATCTTGCCCCAGCTGTTGCGGGCAGCGGCAAGCGCTTTGGGCGATGGCCGCGACGCCGCACCCGAATTGGACAAAGTCCACGCCGGCCTGACGGCCGCGGGCTTTCGCAAGATCGATTATGTCACGCTGGCGAACAGCGAAACGCTGCAGCCCCAGACCCGCGCCGTCAGGCCTTCGCGCGTGATTGCCGCGGCGTGGCTCGGCCGCACGCGTCTTATCGATAACTGGCCGGTTCTTTAGCGCCGCCCATACGCCAGAACGGCGCTAGCGCCTCTTGGCGATGGGCTGGATGAACTGGGGTTCGATATCCCAGGGAAACAAGATCCAGGTGTCCTGGCTGACTTCGGTGATGAATGTATCGACCAGCGGGCGGCCCGCCGGCTTGGCGTAGACCGTGGCGAAATGCGCCTTGGGCAGCAGCTTGCGCACTTCCTGCGCGGTGCGGCCGGTATCCACCAGATCGTCGATGATCAGCCAGCCCTCGCCGTCATCGGCCGCGGCGGCGGTTTTCACCACGCTGAGCTTGCCCTGGGCGATGTCGTCGTAGCTGGCGATGCACAGAGTGTCGATCAGGCGGATTTCCAGCTCACGCGCCACAACCGCTGCCGGCACCAGCCCGCCCCGGGTGACCGCGACGATGCCCTTGAAGGGGCCGACCTCCACCAGGCGCCAGGCGAGCGCCTTCGAGTTGCGATGCAGCTCTTCCCAGGTCACGGGAAAATTCTTCTCCGGCGCGCCGCTCATGCCGATCACTCCCAGCTTCCCCCAACGCTGCGGTGTTAGACCGCCGCTGTTTTTCTCCGGCAATCACCGCCTCGTGCGATAATCAGCGATCAGACACCCTGATCGGGGGCCTTGGCAATGGAGCAGCCGTTGATCTTCCAGCTTCCATCCGGCTGCTTTTGCATCTGATAGAGCGCCAGCACGGGTATGCCGTCGGGGCCGGTCATATAGACCTGCTGGATCAAGCGGGTATCGACCATGCCGAGATCGCGGAACTCCACGCCGCGGGCGCGATAGACTGACTGATAAGCGGTACGGACCATTTGCATGAAGGTGTCGGCATCGTGGAACAGCGTCTGGATGGTGGGCGAGGCATCGGCATAGGCCGCCGCCCCATCGTCACGCAGGAAGGCGCCCAGCTGGTCGGTGATCACGGCGCGAATGGCCGCGGTATCGGCCGCGCTGACGGCCGGATCGCCGGCCCGCGCGCCGAAGGGAAGAAGCAACAGAACGAAAGCCAGAAATGCGACGACGCGCCTTATCATGGCGAACCCTCCATCCAGAGGATGATACGCAGCATGGCACCGGCCGGTTCAGTCGGGAAGAAAGTTTGCCAGGAGGGCCCGTGCCCAAAAGCAAACCGGCGCCCAGCGTCTGATCGCCTCACGTTGAATCAACGTGAGGCGTGAATCAGCCGCTACCGCAAACAGGAAGAGCAGGATTCACGGATCAGGTTGAAACAACCTGATCCGATCTTGCTCTTGGGGCGCCGGTTCGACAAGCGGTTGGAGGTTGCTAGCGTACGTAGAGGTGTACTTCGTTGACCTGTGCTGCCGCACTGGTGGCCGCGGACATGCTGACCCGGTCGGGGGAAAGCCCCATGCTGATCAGCGAACGCAGAACCTGATCCGCGTCGCGGCGGACCATGTTGCTGTTGAGGGCCGTCTGCGCCGTGCCGCCCTGGTTGGGCGCAACCGCCACGAGATCGAAGGCGGCGTTGGGCCGGCGCGCGAGCGCCTGGCTGACGGCCTGGTAGAGGGCCTGCTGGTAATCGACATTGGGCTTGTCGAAGCGGATCACCACCAGCGGGCGGCCCGTGGCGATGCCGCTGCCCGGTGCGTAAGCCGGCTGGATCGGCATGGCATAGGCGCGGCTGCCCAGGCTGCTGCCGAAGGCCTCGCCATTGTTCACGCCGATGGCGAGCGTATTGAGATTGGCGCGTTCCTCGGCCTGGTAGTTGGTCTGGCGGGTGATGTCCTCGGTCAGCTCGCTCAGCAGCCGGTCGATCAGGATGGTGGTCTTGTTGACCTCGTCCTCCAGGACGCGCAGCTGGGCGTGATCTTCATCGACGGCGCCCGAAATGCCAAAGGTCGCGCGGGTCGATTCCAGCAGATAGTTGGCGACGGAAGCGTTGGCGGCCACGTCATTGGCGAGCTTGTTCATCCCGCTCAGCACGTCGTTCCCCAGGGCGAGCTGGCCCTGGGCGTCGTTCCACTGCTTGACCACGATCGGGTTGCCGGGCGTCGTGCCGACTTCGAGCTTGGCATTGATGACGGCGACCGACTGGTGATAGGCGACCGCGTTCTGGATCGATTGGGCCCGCAGCGCCTGCAGGGTCTGGTTCTGGGCGGCGACCGAGGCGTTGAGCTTGGTCAGATCGCCGCGCATGCCCTCGATCTTCTGGCCGACCGCAGTCCCGGTGGGCTGGCCGGGGGTGACGGCGTCAGGCTGGAAATTGCCGGTGCCGAGTTGGGGGGCGCCGGCGGTATTGGCCGGTTTGGTGGCTGAAGCGGGTGTGGTGCCGGAGGTGCTGCTGCCGCCGAGAGCGGGCAGCAGCGCATTGTCGGTGAACGAGCAACCGCCGGCCAATAACGCCGTCCCGATCAGGGCGGCCTTCATCCAGTGACTGTGCATCTTTGCTCGTGCCCCGACTTCCTATGCGCCGAGGGCCGTGGCCATCGCGCTCGACGAAATTGCCACGGTTCTTGACGCTCCCCCGCTAAGTTGCGAAGAATCTTATCGAATTGACCCCCTCCCCTCAAGCGACATTTCCGCCACAGACCAAGGGTTTCCGCGCCGAAGCGCAAGGAAAGCGGAAGAAATTCGCTTCGCCCAGGAGGAATTTCGCCCGATCAAGGGCCAACTTGCCTTGGCGAGGGGCTTTCGTGTAGCTTCCGCCCCCTCTTACGCGCCCGTAGCTCAACTGGATAGAGCATCTGACTACGGATCAGAAGGTTAGGAGTTCGAATCTCTTCGGGCGCGCCAATCTCTAAACTCTTTTGCCTGACAAGGACTTACAAAATTCCGGGCGGAATATAACTGGGCACCAGTCTTTAAGTGTCTGGACCGCGGCGACAGCGGCACACAGATTCTAGGTTTGGGCCCTGTCACTGAGGCTTGCGCCTCATGTCCCGAATCACCTGCGGCAGCCAGGGCAAAGGTTTGCCCGCTCAACCTCATTGCATGTGGCTGACCACGAGGGATTGGCCCGTCAGTGCGTTCGATCCGAACGCGGCAAAGAAAAGGGTGGATTGGGCGACGTCTTCGACCGTCGTGAATTCTCCGGCCACGTTGTCCAGGCAGGGCTCCGGTGGAAGCATCATCTATATGGGCTCGGCCGATTCCAAGGGAGCCTCGCCACTCAAAGGCCCTATGTGACCGCGAAGCATCTGCCGAAGTGCTGCACGCGTGGTGAGGAAGCCGGCATTCACCTTGCTAGTACAAGCGTGGCGCTACCAAGACTGAAGAGAAAATATGCGATGTCCGCTCCAGGTCATTAGCGGACCTTTGGCTCACCCCTCCCTCACGTCTGCTAATGACCCATAGCGGACATGGGCGGCACTTAGCGGAATCACAGTCTTGTTAGTGCTGCATGGTCATCATGGAATCCTCGCCTTGTGCGATGGGGTTTTCAGCCGTCTTGTGCTGGGCGGCCAAGAAGACCGCTGGGTCAAGCCATTCGCCGGGCTTCGCGCTTCTAAAGGCTGCGCGCAGCCAGCCATCGGGATCAATCAGGAACTCGCATCCAGCCATTTCATCCGGCGGGACGCCTGAGGCGATGGCATAGGCACTCCACGCATCGCTTGGCGAGGCGATCGATAGCGTCATGACTCCGTTCAGCGCAGCCGGCATCTGAGCGAACTCGCCGCCGAGTGCAATGACACGGATCCATTGGCCGCGTAGCGCGTAAAGCGGCATTGTCTTGCCGCCAATGTCGACGGTGGCGTCGGGTGCTTTGAGCGGACGGACGAGCTCGCCGCCGCCAGCGGCGAACCCCGCATTATGTGCGCGGATGTAGTCGATGAGATTCCAGCGCTGATCGCCGTCGAGCGTGCTGGCAAAGCCGGGCATGACAAGGCTGCCATCCGGGCCCTCGATGCCGTGGCCGAGCCACCAGAAGAGTTCGCCGTCGCTATGGCCGAAGAGGTGAGCGGCCGTCAGATCTGCCGGCGGGGTGGGCAGCGACTTCGCCAGCGGCCCGTCGCCGCGGCCCGCCGGCCCATGGCAGGATGTGCAGTTGTTGCGGAATAGATTGGCGCCGTGAACGATCGACGCCGAGGTAAAGCCCGTGGGCGAATGATAAAAGCTGGTGGGATATGCGGGCACCAGAAGCAGATTCAAATTCGGCATTGCGATCCACGCCATCAGAATGGTTAGCGCCAGGCCCGGCCAGCGCAGCGGGCGGAAACGGACCGCCGCCGCCAGCGCCAGCAGGGCGACGGCGATCTCGAAGAACCCCTCCAGGACGATGGAGCGGAGCTCCGGCTCCGCCATGGCATCGGCGCTGAACCGCTGGGCAAACGGCCAGTCGGGTTGCAGATGCATGGCGGGCTGCTGGGTCAGCAGGATGCCGGCGGCAATAATCGCCAGCAGTCCTGCCATGGTTTCGATAGCTATGCTTATTCGCAAGTGCCGCGGACCGGTCGAGCGCATGACGGGCGCGAGACGGAAGCGGTTGAGCGCCGCGAGCGCCAGCAGAATGAAAAGGAGGCAGAGCTTCACTAAGCCAATGCGTCCATAGTCCGTGCCGATCAATCCTGGCAGGCCGCCCATCAGCACCCAGCCCTGGACCAGGATCGTCGCGGCCAGGACAAGAACACAAGCCAGGCCGAAGCGAGAGAAGCGGTTGACCGTCTGCTTGGCGCGCGCCGATTCCAGCAAGCCGGTGAGCACGAGCAGGCCGGGCAGCGCGCCGAGCCAGGCGCCGGCGGAAAGCAGATGCAATACCTCCGCCGCGCTAAGCGTGAGTCCCAGGGGCCCGGCCATCGACATGCCATGGCCCATTCCTGCCGCCAGTGCGACGGCAGCGCCCGCAAGCATCGCCGCGCCCGCCAGCAACGGCAGATTCTCATCCCATCGTGCCGACAGGGCGACGGCAAGCAGCAGCAAGGCCAGGCGGCACTGCAGAAGCCACCCGAATCGGAAATCCCAGAGCACGACGGGCAGGGTTGCGAGAAACGACGATGGACTTCCATCGGGAGCCAGACTGGCTGTTTCCATGATCAGCCAGGCGCCGCCGGCGAGGATCGCCAGCGCAAGCCCGGCCCAGGAGAGAGAGATAAGGCGGTGTCCGGCGCGTTGCCTCATCTCATTTGAAGAGGCCGCCAAGGCGGGCCGCGCCACCGCGACACGCAGCAGCGCGGTTCCGAAAACGGCCATGGCGCCGGCCATGCTGAGGCCGCGCGCCACGCCGTCGAGGATATCCGCCCCGGCGATCGCCATGGTTACGGGGCGACGGTGAAGCTGAACATGCCGGTGAGCTTATGGCCGTCATCGGCAGCGACGGAGGTCCACAGGACCTTGTAGACGCCGGCCTTCAGCGCATCGAGATCGACGCTCAGATGCTTGGCATCGTCGCCTACAAGGTGGCTGTCGCCCTTGTCGACCTTTTGGCCGCCCGCGTCCTGCACGACGATGAGGCTGAGCTTGGGATTGACCTCCTCGTCGAATTCGATGGCGACTTCGGTCGGAGCTGTTTTCACGGTGGCGTCCTTTTCCGGCACTGAGCTTTTGTATTCGGCATGGGCGAAAGCGTTGGCGGCAAAGGCAATGGCAAGGGCCGCGCTATATGCGACCAGGAGTCGAATCTGCATCGTTGCATCCTCAAAAAGCGCGGACGCGCCTGAGGGCGTCAGGTGCGGTCCCGCATTGATCCAAGATTGTGGAAGTTGCCGGCGATGGCCGGCTGGATCAGGCGAGGATCGGTGGCGCGCGGGAGATATAGGCAGTTCGAACGCCGCGCGAGGGGAAGGGCGCGGGCAGTTCGCGGACGACGGCAGCGGAGACGAGAGAGGGACTAAGCGGCGCAACATTCGCCGCCAGCAACGCCACACCGATGCCGCCTGTGCAGACGAGGCAATGGCTGTGATCGATGGGGTGATGGTGGCCGCGATCGCCCGTGTCGGCCATGCCTGTCATCGGACATCCGACCGCTATCGTCGCCTCGTCGGCGACCGCCATGCGCAGCATGATCGGCATGACGGCGATGACATTGACTAGCAGCGCGATGGCCGCAGCCCAGGCGGCTGCCCGACGCAAGGGCGATCCAATCACTCGTGTGTGGCGTAGACGCCGCATTCGGCAAAAGATAGGGCTGCGGGGATCAAGGCGCCAGTGATGTATTGCAGCAGTCTCACTCACTGGTTACTGAAGCCCGGTTTGGCGCAAGACGAAAGCCCCATCGCCGCATCTGGATGTCCGCCGTTGGAGGAAGACCAGATATCACAATTGAAGGGCGCTAAGTCCGTTTTGACCGGAGCCGACATCGGGCGCGGGTCCCATTCCGGTGAACCAATGAACGGTGCTACCAAAGCTGGCTCTATCCGGTCCGTACAGGATGTTATAACATAACATCTGATCACGGGAGTCGCACGTCAACTTGGGAGTCATGAACATGAAAATCACCAATGTCATTTTCGCCGCTGCACTGATCTGCGTTCCAGGACTTGCCCGAGGCGCTGAGCCGACTCTGACGATTGTGGCGGCCGAAAACTTCTATGGCTACATGGCTCAACAGATCGCCGGGTCCGACGCAAAAGTCAGCAGCATTCTCTCCAATCCCAACCAGGATCCGCATGATTTTGAGGCCAGTCCATCCACCGCCCGGCTCATCGCCGACGCGAAGTTGGTAATCTACAATGGCGCCGACTATGACCCGTGGATTGAGTCCCTACTCAACGCATCGAAGTCATCTGAGCGCCGCACGATCGTTGCCGCAGATCTGCTGGGGCGGAAATCGGGCGACAACCCACACCTCTGGTACGACCCAGCGACCATGCCAACCGTTGCCAAGGCGCTGGAAGCTGAGCTCGAACATGTGGATCCTCAGCATGCGGCCGGCTATCAGGCGCGGCTTAAGGCCTATTTAGCCTCGCTTCAGCTGATATCTGAGAAGATTGCCGAGCTGCGCAAAAAATACGGCACCATAGAAGTGACCGCGACCGAACCGGTCTTCGGCTACATGGCTCAGGCTCTTGGGTTCAAAATGCGGAACGAGCCCTTTCAAATTGCAATGATGAATGGCACTGAGCCGAGCGCATCTGAGGTCGCAGACTTCGAAGCCGATCTAAGGGACCGGAAGGTAAGGGTCCTGTTTTACAACAACCAGGTGACCGACGACCTCACCAGCCGCTTGCAGAAACTAGCGCGGGAGTCAAAAGTGCCAGTCGTAGGTGTGAGCGAAACCGAGCCGCTTGGGACAAATTTCCAGGACTGGATGCTGAACCAACTCGTCGCCTTGGATAACGCGCTGGCCTCGGATGGACTTTAATGAATGGCGTGCAAAATAGGCGTAGCTAATCGTAGCTGTGAGCCAAATCGACCTTGTTGAAGTATGCGCGCGGCAGTCTCTACACTTTGCCTGGTATTCCTGCTCATCGCGGCGGCGCGCGTGGCCAGTTCCGCCGCCTCCGCGGAGGGGCATGTGCCTTCATTCAGAGATTGCTCCGAATGCCCGGAGATGGTGCCAGTCCCTGGCGGTGACTTTGTCATGGGAAGTCCAGTTAGCGAGCGCGGGCGCTTTGATTCGGAAGGTCCGCAGCATCGTGTATCAGTTCGGCAATTCGCACTTGGCACGTACGATGTAACGATCAGGGAGTTTTCGATTTTCCTTGGTGAGACTGGGTACCAGCCCGCGCCCTGCGATCCAATTGCAGGGCTGAGCTGGACGTTTCGGGGCAGAGGCGTGGCCGTAGCGCCGGGCAGCGCGCTTGAACAGGAGCCGGCTACGTGCCTCAACTGGTACGATGCCAAGGCCTATATCGCGTGGCTGAATTCCAAGGTCCCGAAACTGCAGACTTCACATAGCGGCGGGGCTTATCGCCTCCCAACGGAAGCAGAGTGGGAGTATGCCGCGCGGGCAGGCACGAAGACGGCGCGCTGGTGGGGCAACAGCGTGGGGCAAGGACAAGCCAACTGTAATGGCTGTGGCAGCGAGTTTGATGGCATCCTAATCGCCCCGGCGGGCAGCTTTAGGGCGAATGCCTTTGGGCTCTACGATATGCTCGGCAACGTCTGGCAGTGGACCGAGGATTGCTGGAACGAGAACTATGTAGGCGCCCCGGCAGATGGCGTAGCCTGGGAACGGGGTGATTGCACAAAGCGCGTCCTGCGCGGCGGTTCCTGGAGTAACCTTCCGGAGTTCGTGCGCTCGGCTTCACGCAGT
>DASXQK010000461.1:0-9636 GCA_036493015.1 Dongiaceae bacterium
AGACCCGCTGCCTCATCCTGGGGATGAAGCCCCCGAACCCTGGCCGGGGAGCGGGGGGTTATAGCGCCATCCCTCGGGCGGAAGCAAGGCCCGCCCCGGAAGGCCGAACAAAGGCCGGCCTAGCGGTTTTCGCGGCGCTAATAAGCCCGTTCGATGCAGAAGTCGACGACGTCCAGCAAGGCCCGTTTTTCCGTTCCGTCGGCAAAAATACCCAGGGCATCGCGGGCAATAGCGCCGTAGTGGCGCGCGCGCGCGACGGTATCGCGCAATGCTCCATTGGCTTCCATCAAGGCGATGGCGTGCTGCAGATCGGCATCGTTCTGGTCGAGCTTTTCCAGGCAGCGGCGCCAGAAGCCGCGCTCTTCCTCGTCGCCCCGGCGATAAGCCAAGATGACCGGCAGCGTGATCTTGCCTTCGCGGAAATCGTCGCCCACGGTCTTGCCCAGCTCGGCCTGCTTGGCGGAGAAATCCAGCACATCGTCGATGAGCTGAAAGGCGATTCCAAGATTGAGGCCATAGCTGTCCAGCGCCTCCTCCTCGACCCGCGGGCGCTCCGCCACCACGGCCCCAACCCGGCACGCCGCGGCGAACAGCGCGGCGGTCTTGCATCGGATGACGTCGAGATAAGCCTGTTCGGAGGTCTCGGTATCGTTGGTGGTGACGAGTTGCAGGACCTCGCCCTCGGCGATCACGGCCGAAGCCCCGGAGAGGATCTCGAGCACCTTCAGCGAGCCGTCAGAGACCATCAGCTGAAAGGCGCGGCTGAACAGGAAATCGCCCACCAGCACGCTCGCCTGGTTGCCCCAGAGCGCGTTCGCGGTGGCAAGCCCGCGGCGCAGATCGCTTTCGTCCACCACATCGTCATGCAGCAGCGTGGCGGTATGGATAAATTCAACGCAGGCCGCCAGCGCCTGATGCCGGCCGCCGCGATAGCCGCTCATGCGCGCCGAGGCCAGCGTCAGCATCGGGCGCAGCCGCTTGCCGCCGGCGGCGATCAGGTGGCCTGCAAGCTGCGGGATCAGCGGCACCGGGCTATGCATGTTCTGCAGGATCAGGGCATTGACCACATGCAGATCCTCGGCCACCAGACGCTGCAATTCGTCCAGCGATGGCCGGCGGCCGCGGTTTCGTTCTTCTTCCAGATTGACGATGACAGCCACGCGCGATCCCGTTCCTTGACCCCGGCCCGCCCAGCGGCGAGCATAGCGCGTGAAGCATAGAAGGGCGGGGCGGAGGGTCAAGCTGCGGCCGTTGGTCGCGCCCGTTACCCGCCTTCCAGGCGGTGCTGCAGGAGGCGTTACGTGAAGGAACTCACCCGGACAAACGACCTGGTGCGCATGTCTTTCTTGCGCGCGCTGCTGAGCGATGCCGGCATCAAATTCGACGTGTTCGATTCGAACATGAATGTCGCTGAGGGCGGCAATGCGGTCCTTTTGGCGCCGCGGCTGATGGTGGCCTCGGAAGATTACGATCGGGCCAAGCGCCTGCTGCGTGACGCCGGTGTCGATGAAGGTTGAGCCGCAACCGGCCAACACGTCCCCTGAAATCACCGAAGATCGCATCCTCGGCGGCGGGCTGTTGCTGCGCCAGCCCGCTTCCGGCTATCGCACCGGTATCGACCCCGTTTTCCTGGCCGCGGCGGCACCGTTGCGTGTGCAAGGCCGCGCGCTCGATCTCGGTTGCGGAGTAGGGGCGGCAGCACTCTGTCTGGCCCTGCGCCAGCCCGGGCTGCAGATCATGGGCCTGGAAATCCAGCCGCCTCTGGCCGAACTTGCGCGGGCCAATGTGGCGTTGAACGGATTGGACGAGCGTGTGGCAATCGTCACCGGTGATCTGCTGCGCCCGCCAGCCGGCATCGGCGCCGGCGGCTTCGATCTGGTGCTGGCCAATCCACCATTTCACGAGGCGGGAAAATTCAGCGCGCCGAAGGAGCCGGGCCGCGCCCGCGGCCATATGGAGGGCGAGGCCGATCTGGCCGCCTGGATTGCCTGCGCCCTCAACCTTGCGGCACCACGCGGCGTGCTGGCGATGATCCACAAGCCCGAGCGCATGGGTGACATTCTCGCTCGCCTGGAAGGCCGTGCCGGCGCCGTGAGCGTCTTTCCGCTATTGTCCGGCCCCGGCAAGCCTGCCCGGCGCCTCCTGCTGCGGGCCGAGAAGGGTAGTGCGGCAGCGCTGACCCTGCATGCCGGGCTGGTGTTGCATGACGCCGATGGGCGTTATAGCGAGGCGGCAGAAGCCGTGTTGCGCCAGGGAATGGCGCTCGCGTTCTAGTCCGGCAGTTTCCGCAAAGCCTCCGTCACGGCCTCGAGCGGGATCAGACCGATGTCCCGCCCGCCATGGTCGCGCGCCTGCACGAGAATTCCGCGTCGTGCGTTCGGCGCCCAACGATCCGAATTGGTCCGTCCGAACAGCGTCACCAGCGGCGTGCCGGCTTCGGCCATCAGATGGCTGCTGCCGGTGTCGTGGCCGACTGCCGCGCTGAAGCGCCGACTGAGGGCGAGCGACAGTTCGATACTAGCCTGGGGTTCGGTTTCGCTGCAGCCCGGGAACAGCGCCTCCGGCAGCGCCTGGCGCAGGACCGGCAGCGCCGTCCGTTCGATAGGTCCCAGAAGGAAGACTGGCTGCCACCCTTGAGCGGAAATCCAGCGCGAGAGCTCGATGTATTTTTCCAGCGGCCAGCAACGGAAGGCGGCTGTGGCACCCGGCGCCAGGCCGATATAGCGCCTTCCTGCCGGCAGCAATCTGGCGGCCTCCTCGCTTGCCGAACGAGGCAGATCGACCTCTCCCCGGCCGTCGACCGGGCATCCGGCCGCGGCTTCCAGCAGAGCCATTAACCGGGCGAGCTTGTGCTTTGGGCGCGCGCCTTTGGGCCGGTAACGGCAGAAGAGGAAGCCCGGCGTTGCCGCCTGGTAGATGTCGGCTGGCAGCAGCAGGCGCGTTGCGGCCACGACGGCATTGTTGGTGCGGTTATCGATGGCAAGCCCGAAGCGCGGCAGTGCGCGCAGCCGCCTGAGCGCCTCCCGCAAGGGCCGCCGCAGTTTCGCATGGACGATCACCTCATCAACCAGCGGGGCCACGATTCCCGCCATGATGGTGCGATAGGGGCTGTCGCCCTCCGACACGATCCAGGTAATCTTCTCGCCTGGATAGGCGCGGCGAAGCGCACGCAGCAGCGAGAGCTTGTAGAAGCCATCGCCCAGGCTCTCGCGCTCGGAGATCACGGCAATGCCGCGGCCGGGCTGCGGCAGGGGACGGACAGACGTTGGGACAGAAGCCATGTGGGGGGTGGAAGCCATGCGGCGCGAAACTAGCAGCAAGAAGCGCTGTTTGGCAGCGCCTGCATTTGTCGGTCGATCGGCACGGCGTTAGCTTTCGCAGCCATGCGCGACGTACATGACTTCGAGATTCGCCGGGCCGGGCCTGCGGATGCGGCCCTGATCGCCGAGGTGCATCTGCACTCTCATCGCGAGACCTATGTGGCGTTGGTGGGCGAGAAGGATTACTGGCCGGCTGACCTTGCCAACCGGCTGCACCAATGGCAGGGGTTGCTGGCGGGCGAGGGCCTCATTTTCGTAGCTGTCGAAAAAGAGCGCGTCGTGGGCATTGCCCATGCGCTGAGTACCAGGATCACCACGCTCTACATTTTGGCGAGCCATCATCGGCGCGGCATTGGACGCGCCCTGATGAAGCAGCTCTGCCGGGCGCTCGCCGGCCGTGGCATCGCCACCGCAAGCCTTGCCGTGCTGAGGGTGAATGCCCCGGCAATCGCCTTTTACAAGTCACTGGGCGCGCGCGAGACCGGGACGATCATGATCGAGGAAGGTCCGCTTCGCTACGAAGACCACCTGTTTGAGATCGACACGGCAGCGCTGATATAGCCACCTCCGCCCCGTCTCCTGCGACCGCAGGAGAGGGGGAATCAGGCGCTTCGCTTGACCCGCAGCATAGCGCCTCGCTATATGGCCCGATGTTCAGCATTCCCAGCTTTCCCAAGCTGATCGTCCTGATCGGTATCATCACCGCCATCTGGTATGGCTTTCGTCTGGTGGGAGCGCTCGACCGCGCGCGCCGCCAGGCCGATCGCATGGCCCGTCAGGCGCCCGGCGGGGCGGCCCGTCAGACCCAGCAGCAGACCCAGCAGCGCCGCGCCGACGTCGCCAATGTGGAGGACATGCTGAAATGCCGGGTCTGCGGTGCCTATGTGCCGGCGCGCCAACCAAGCCGTTGCAATCGCAGCGATTGTCCGTTCTAGTCTGAAGTTTCCCGAGTGAAGTTTCTGGGCGGGGTGCTTTGCTTGACCCTCAGAACATCGCTCGTTAGGTTGCAGCGCAGCAAAAGCCGAGCCGCTTCTCATGGCCAATCCAGAAACCAGTTTCCAGCGGCTGATCCTGAAGCTCCAGGATTACTGGGCGCGCGAAGGCTGCGTCATCATGCAGCCCTATGACATGGAGGTGGGCGCGGGCACGTTCCATCCGGCAACCACCTTGCGTGCACTCGGGCCGGAATCCTGGCGGGCCGCCTATGTCCAGCCCTCGCGCCGGCCGGCCGACGGGCGGTATGGCGAAAACCCCAATCGCCTGCAGCATTTCTACCAGTTCCAGGTGATCCTGAAGCCCTCGCCTGAAAACAGCCAGGCGCTGTATCTGGCGAGCTTGGAAGCGCTGGGCATCCGGCTTCGCGACCACGACGTGCGGTTTGTCGAGGATGATTGGGAAAGCCCAACCCTGGGCGCCTCGGGCCTCGGCTGGGAAGTATGGCTGGACGGCATGGAGATCAGCCAGTTCACCTATTTCCAGCAGGTGGGCGGCATCGAATGCAATCCGGTATCGACCGAACTCACCTATGGGCTCGAGCGCCTGGCCATGTTCGTCCAGGGCGTGGACAACATCTTCGCGCTGGATTGGAACGGTCTAGCTTCCGAGTCCGGGGGCATGACCTATGCCGATGTCTATCTCCAGGCCGAGCGGGAGTTCTCTGTCTACAACTTCGAGATTGCCGATACTGCCATCCTGTTTCGCCATTTCCAGGATGCGGAAAAGGAATGCCGTGTGCTGCTGGACCGCCCCCAGCCGCTGGCCCTTCCCGCCTATGACCAGTGCATGAAGGCAAGCCACCTGTTCAACCTGCTGGATGCGCGCGGCGTCATCTCGGTGACCGAGCGCCAATCCTATATCGCGCGGGTGCGCGCCTTGGCCAAGGGCTGCTGCGAGGGTTGGCTCGCGCGCGGCGGCCAGGCAGCGAAGGTGGGCTAAGGCCATGGCGGAATTCCTGCTCGAACTTCTGGCTGAGGAAATCCCTGCGCGCATGCAGGCACGCGCGTCGCAGGATTTGAAGGCCTTGGTTTGCGACAAGCTGAAAGAGCAGGGCCTCGCCTTCACCCGGGCCGAGGGCTTCGCGACGCCCCGGCGCCTGGCGCTGTGGATCGACGGGCTTCCCGCCCGCCAGCCGGAGCGTGTGAACGAGATCAAGGGCCCCCGGGTAAGTGCCACGGACCAGGTGATCGAAGCCTTCCTGAAGGCCCGCAAGATCTCCAGCCTCGATGCCTGCGAGCGCCGTGGCACGGAGAAGAACGCCGCCTGGTTCTATATCGAGCGTGTGCCGGGCCAGCCCACCGGCCAGGTGCTGGCCGCATTGCTGCCGGCCGCGGTCCTCGGCATTCCCTGGCCCAAATCCATGCGCTGGGGCTATGACCGCGCCAGCTGGGTGCGGCCGCTGCACAACATCATGGCCGTGTTCGACGGCGAGCTGGTGCCCTTCGAGGTCGATCTCGGCACGCCCGAGCATGCGCACCGCATCGCCTCGCGCAAGGAGACGTTCGGCCACCGCTTCCTCGGCCCGCAGAGTTTCACCGTTTCGAACTTCAACACCTACAAGGCGCGCCTTGGCGTGCGCCAGGTCATCGTCGATCCGGCCGAGCGGCGCCATGTCATCGGCAAGCATGCCGAGCGGCTTGGCCGGACGGAATCCCTCGGCGTGCGGCGCGACGAGGCGCTGATGGACGAGGTGGTCGGCTTGGTGGAATGGCCGGTGGTGCTGATGGGCCGCATCGATCCGGCCTTCATGGATCTGCCGCCGGAAGTGCTGACGACCGCCATGCGCACGCACCAGAAATATTTTGCCCTGCAGGATGGCGAGGGCAAGCTGGCGCCGCGATTCCTCGTCGTGGCCAATATGGAGACGCGCGATCAGGGCGCCACCATCGTTGCCGGTAACGAGCGCGTGCTGCGCGCCCGTCTCGCCGACGCCCAGTTCTTCTGGGACCAGGACCGCAAGCTGGGGCTCGACGCGCGATTGCCCGCGCTGAATTCGATCGTCTTTCACGCCAAGCTCGGCAGCCTCGCCGACAAGATGGAGCGGGTGGAAAAACTCGCTCTCGAAATTGCCCGCGAACTGCCTGGCGCGGACAAGGCCCAGGTCAGCCGTGCGGCGCGCCTCGCCAAGGCCGATCTCACCACCGGCATGGTGGGCGAGTTTCCCGAACTCCAGGGAATCATGGGGCGCTATTACGCGCTGACTCAAGGCGAGCCTGCCCCGGTCGCCGAGGCTATCGCCGAACATTACGCCCCGCTCGGCCCCAGCGAGCGCTGCCCCAGCGCCCCGGTTTCGGTGGCGCTGGCGCTGGCCGACAAGATCGATACCCTGGTCGGGTTCTGGTCCATCGGCGAAAAGCCCACCGGCTCGCGCGATCCCTATGCGCTGCGCCGGGCGGCCCTCGGCGTCATCCGGCTGGTGGTGGAAAACGGCCTTCGCATTCCCTTTCACCGGCTGATGGAGCTTGCCTCCTTCAACTACAACGAACTTCAGCCCGGCATGCTGATGGGCTTCGATCCCGCCGACCTGCTGGAGTTCTTCGCTGACCGGTTGAAGGTCGCGCTCAAGGAAAAGGGTGTCAGGAACGATCTGATCGCTGCGGTGTTTGCTCTGAAGCGGGAGAATGGCCTGGGCGAGGACGATTTCGTGCGCCTGCTGACCCGCGTCGATGCGCTGGCGAAATTCCTGGGAAGCGAGGACGGAGTCAATCTTTTAACCGCCTCAAAACGCGCGGGTAATATTCTGCGCATCGAGGAAAAGAAAGACGGCCGCGGCTATGACGAGGTGCCCGATGCCTCGCTGTTGCGCCTGCCGGAGGAGTTCACCCTGGTGGAAGCCATGCGCGATGCCCGCGACCGCACCGAAGCGGCCCTGAAGCGTGAAGCCTATGCCGCGGCGATGGCGGCGTTGGCGCGGCTGCGCGAGCCGGTGGACGAGTTCTTCGACAAGGTCACCGTGAACGACGACGATGCTTCCCAGCGCGCCAATCGCCTGCGCCTGCTGTCGCGTATCCGGGCAACGCTCAACACAGTGGCGGACTTCTCCAAGATCGAGGGCTGAGATGAGCCAGTGGGTCTATCGCTTCGGCGAGGGCAAGGCCGACGGGCGGGCGGATATGAAGAACCTGCTCGGCGGCAAGGGCGCCAATCTGGCGGAGATGTCCAATCTCGGCCTGCCGGTGCCGTCGGGTTTCACCATCACCACCGAGGTCTGCACGTTCTTCTATCAGAACGCCAAGTGCTATCCACCGGGGCTGGAAAGCGACGTGAAGGCGGCGCTGGCTACCGTCGAGAGCCAGGTGGAGCGCAGGTTTGGCGATGCCGAAAATCCACTGCTGGTTTCCGTGCGCTCCGGCGCGCGCGTCTCCATGCCCGGCATGATGGATACGGTCCTCAATCTCGGGCTCAACGACAAGACCGCCGCGGGGCTGGCCACGCGCACGGGCAATCCGCGATTTGCCTATGACAGTTATCGCCGCTTCATCCAGATGTACGGCCATGTGGTGCTGGGCGTCGATCACCACCATTTCGAGGAATTGCTGGAGCTTCACAAGGAAGACCGCGGCGTCAGCCTGGATACCGAGCTTTCCGCCGAGGATTGGCAGAAGCTGGTCGAGGCCTATAAGGCCAAGGTGAAGGAAGAGCTGGGCGAGCCCTTCCCGCAGGACCCGATGAAACAGCTCTGGGGCGCGATCGGCGCTGTCTTCGGCAGCTGGATGACGCCGCGCGCCATTACCTATCGCAAGCTGCACGACATTCCCGAGACCTGGGGCACCGCGGTGAACGTGCAGGCCATGGTCTTCGGCAATATGGGTAATGATTGCGCAACCGGCGTTGCCTTCACCCGCAATCCTTCGACCGGCGCCAACGAGTTCTATGGCGAGTTCCTGGTCAACGCCCAGGGCGAGGATGTGGTGGCGGGCATTCGCACGCCCCAGCATCTGACGGTCTCTGGCAAGACGGCCAACCGCTCGACCTTGCCCGCCATGGAAGAAGCCATGCCCGGCGTATTCAAGGAGCTGGACGGCGTACGCCGGCGCCTGGAATCCCATTACCGCGACATGCAGGACATCGAGTTTACCGTCGAGCGCGGCAAGCTCTATATGCTCCAGACCCGCTCGGGCAAACGCACGGCCCAGGCGGCGCTTAAAGTCGCCGTCGACATGGTACGCGAGGGGTTGATCGACCGCCGCCAGGCGGTAGGACGCATCGATCCCGCCTCGCTCGACCAGTTGCTGCATCCAACCCTGGACCCCAAGGCTCCGCGCAAGGTAATCGCCCGCGGCCTGCCGGCCTCGCCTGGTGCCGCCGCTGGTCGCGCGGTCTTCACGGCCGATGAGGCGGAAGATCGTGGCGCCAAGGGCGAAAAGGTGATCCTGGTGCGGACCGAGACCAGCCCCGAGGATATTCACGGCATGCATGCCGCCGTCGGCGTCTTGACCACTCGTGGCGGCATGACCAGTCACGCCGCGGTGGTCGCGCGCGGCATGGGCCGGCCTTGCGTCTCCGGCGCCGGGGACCTTCGCATCGACGAGCATCAGAAGGTGATGAAGGTTCGTGATGTGGTGGTGAAGGATGGCGATCTTCTCACCATCGATGGCGGGACCGGCGAGGTGATGCTGGGCGAAGTGCCTACCATCCAACCGGAACTCTCCGGCGATTTCTCGGAGCTGATGGTCTGGGCCGACCAGGTCCGCCGCCTCAAGGTGCGCACCAATGCCGAAACTCCGCTCGATGCCCGCATGGCGCGTAAATTCGGCGCCGAAGGCATCGGGCTCTGCCGCACCGAGCACATGTTCTTCGATGGTGGACGCATCGTTGCCATGCGCGAGATGATCGTGGCCGAGACCATCGAGGGGCGGCGCGCGGCGTTGGCCAAGATCATGCCCATGCAGCGCGACGATTTTGTCGAGCTGTTCCGCATCATGCGCGGCCTGCCGGTCACCATCCGCCTGCTCGATCCGCCGCTGCACGAATTCCTGCCCAACAGCCGTGCCGAGATGGAAGAGGTGGCCAAGGCCGCCGGCGTTTCGACCGACCATGTCGCCCAGCGTGCGGCGATGCTGAAGGAATCGAACCCGATGCTGGGCCATCGCGGCTGCCGCCTCGGTATCACCTATCCCGAAGTCTATGAGATGCAGGTCCGCGCCATCTTTGAGGCGGCGACCCTGGTGAAGCAGGAAACCGGCGGGACCGTCGAGACCGAGATTATGATTCCGCTGGTCGCCATTCCCCGCGAGCTCTCGATCCTGAAGGAGATGGTGGATCGCGTGGCGGGCGAGGTGGCGGCGGCGCGCAAGATGAGCACGCCCTATCTCGTCGG
>DASXQK010000462.1:0-6998 GCA_036493015.1 Dongiaceae bacterium
GTTTAACCGCATCGCGAAATCGCCCGAATCAGCTTAAAACAGGAGTTTCGGCCAATGCTTCCGCCGTCGCATTGCGAGTGAGCTGAACACAATGGTCGAGGGGGACTACGTCGTTCAGACCAGCGAGGGCGGGGTCTCGGGGCCGCAGCACGCCTTCTTTGGCCATCTGGTTGGCGGCGATCGGAGCAAGAGTATCTTCGCTGAATGGAGCGCTGCCCCGGGCACGCTCAAGATCGATGTCGACGACCACGGCATCTGGCCGCTCTACTACGCGACCGGCCCCGGGTTTGCCGCCGCATCGCCTTCGGTCCTTTCGCTGCTTGGGAACGGAGCCGGCCGGGATCTCGATCTAGACGGGCTTTCGATATTCGTGCGGCTTGGTTTCTTTCTCGGCGATGACACCGCCTTCAAAAGCATTCGGTCGCTGCCGCCTGGCGGCTCCGTGCACTGGAGCAGCGGTTCGGGTCTCCGGGTTGAGGCTGCCCCACGGCCGGTTCGACAAAGCGACCTCAGCCGGAGTGCCGCGATCGATGCCTATATCGATTTGTTTCGCAAGGCTATCGGGCGCCGAATTCCGGATGAGTCCTTCATCATGCCGCTCAGCGGAGGCAGGGATTCACGGCACATCCTTCTCGAGCTTTGCCGCCGCAACGCACGGCCCGCCCTCTGCGTGACCACCAACCTCTACGGCAACCGGTCCGCGGAAGATATCCGCATTGCACCGCGGCTTGCGGCTACGGTGGGAGTTCCCTGGAAAGCGCTGAAACCACGATTCTTTGAAATTTGCGCCGAGCTGCACAAGAATCGCCTGACCGGCTTCTGCGCAGACGAGCACGGATGGGCGCTCGGCATATCCGACTTCATCGCGCGTCAGGGGGTGACGACATTCTTTGACGGACTGGGCGGCGATACGCTTGCGCGCTCCCAATTCCAGTCGGAGAAAATGCTTGCCCTTCACCGGGCAGCCCGGTTCGAGGAGCTAGCTGAAGAGCTGCTTTCCGTATGGGGCCTCAGCGAAACCTGGCTCCAACATGTCCTGCGTCCCGAATTCCACAGCATGCTTTCGCGCGATCGAGCTGTGAGCCGCCTGGTGAAGGAGCTCAAGCAATATGAGGGCCATCCCACGCCGATCGCCGCGTTTTTCTTCTGGCATCGGATGAGGCGGGAAGTGGCGCTTTATACGTTTCGCGTCATTCCGCAAAGCGTGAATGCATTATGTCCGTATCTTGACGGGGATCTTGTCGATTTCATGCTCTCGTTGCCTGGCGAATATATTCTCGACAAGCGATTCCACGATGATTGCATAGCGAGGGCGTTTCCCGAGTTCTCAAATATTCCATTTGAAGACAGAACGGTGAAATCGAAGGGACGGGGAATTTACTGGCGATTCCTCGCCGCTTCCCATGCCGTCTATGGCCTCAGCGGGCTCGGCCTTTCGCGGCTCGTGAATCACACAGCTACACTTCCACGGCTCGCCATGGGGGCTTTCGCCGGCGATACTGGCAAGGCAAAGCTTCTTTCCAATCGCGGGCCGGCGATGCTGCTCTACCTGACCCAGCTTGAGCGGACGATTTAAGCCGCTTCGCGGGCAGGCTAGTAGCGGCGCGGCGACAATCGCGTCACATGGCCCATCTTGCGGCCTGGGCGCGGCTCGCTCTTGCCATAAAGATGCAGCTTGGCGCCGGGTTCGGCTAGAACCTCGCGCCAGGCCTTCACATCCTCGCCCAGCAGGTTCTTCATCACCGCATCGGAATGATAGTCGATCGAGCCGAGCGGCAGGCCGCAGACGGCCCGCACGAACTGTTCGAATTGGCTGGTAACGCAGGCATCGATCGTCCAATGGCCGGAATTATGCGGCCGCGGCGCCAGCTCGTTGACCAAGACCTCGCCGGCCTGGGTCACGAACATCTCCACGGCGAGAAGGCCGACAACATCGAGAGCTTCGGCGATATGGCGGGCTACGGCTTCGGCGCGCATCAGGATCGGCGCCGGCAGGCGGGCAGGCGCGATGGTTGTATCGAGGATGTGGTTGCGATGCTGG
Organism: Dongiaceae bacterium; assembly: GCA_036493015.1. Lineage (GTDB taxonomy): Bacteria > Pseudomonadota > Alphaproteobacteria > Dongiales > Dongiaceae > DASXQK01. The sequence continues at coordinate 2,042 of DASXQK010000462.1, forward strand.
TTTTCCACCGGCGTGTAGGCGGCCGTGGTGCCGTCGATGCCGCGGGCGACAATGACGGAGATTTCATGGCTGAAATCGACGAAGCCTTCGAGAATGCCGATCCCGGCACCCATGCGCGGCCAGGCCGCCACGATGTCGCTTTCTCTCGCGATCATCACCTGACCTTTGCCGTCATAGCCGAACTGGGCCGTCTTCAGCACGCAGGGCAGGCCGATATCGCGAACGGCGGCTTCCAGCGCGTCGGCGCTCCGCACCTCGGCATAGCGGGTCACCGGCACCTTGGCGGCCGCCAGGAAATCTTTTTCGCGCAGGCGATGCTGGGCGACGTGCAGCACATTGGGTTTGGGGCGCGTCGGCTTGTGCGCGGCCAGGAGCTCAGTGGTGGCCGAAGGGATATTCTCGAACTCGAAGGTGATGATGTCGACGGCGTCGGCGAACCGGCTGAGCGCCGCCATATCGTCATAGGCAGCGATGGTCGAGGCGGCCGAAACCTGGAAGGCCGGCGAATCCGCTTCCGGGCAATAAGAATGCACGCGATAGCCCAGCCGTGCCGCGGCCATGGCGGTCATGCGGCCGAGCTGGCCCGCGCCCAGGATGCCGATGGTGCCGCCGGGCGGAACGATCTGGCCGCGATCGGCGCTCATGTTTTCCGCTTTGCTTTCGGCGGCATCTTGACCGGCGATTTCGTGACCGCGGCCGTTCGGGCGCGCCGCCACGCGACGAGCGCGGCGGCGATCTTGCGATTGTCGAGCGCCAGCACCGATGCAGCGAGCAGGGCGGCGTTGATGGCACCTGCCTCGCCGATGGCAAGGGTGCCGACAGGAATGCCGGCGGGCATCTGGGCGATGGAGAGCAGGCTATCGAGGCCCTTGAGCGCCCGGCTTTCGATGGGCACGCCGAAGACGGGGAGATTGGTCATCGAGGCGGTCATGCCCGGGAGATGGGCCGCACCGCCGGCGCCGGCGATGATGACCTTCAGCCCGCGGCGCTGGGCGCCATGGGCATAGCTATAGAGGCGCTTGGGCGTGCGATGGGCGGAGACGATCCGGGTTTCGTAGGCAACGCCCAGCGCATCGAGAATCTCGGTGGCACGCTGCATGGTCGACCAGTCGGACTGACTGCCCATGATGATGCCGACCGCCGGTTTCATGCCCCGCACCTTTCAAAAAGGAGCGGCATTATAGGTGGGGGCAAGGTGGGTGCAAGCGAAGCTGCCCCAAGGCAGAGATTTGCGCAGCGGTTGGTTGACGGCTAATAAGGGCGTCGCCCAATCGCGTTCTTGCAGGTGGCCGGTTGACCCTCAGGCGTATCGCGGTTTCGCTGCTGGTGCTGATAGCTCTCCTGGTGATCGCCGCGGCCGGCGGTATCGGCTGGCTGATGCTGGGAAATCTCAAGCCCATCGCCGAGGACTACGCTACCGAACTGCTCGGCCGGCCGGTGACCCTTGAATCCCTCTCAGTCAAATGGGGCGATCCGCTCAGCATCGAGGCGGCCGGGTTGAAGGTCGCCAATGTGGACTGGGCAAGTGCACCCAATTTCGCCAGTGTCGAGCACATCTCGGCGCTGCTCGATCCCTGGTCGTTGCTGGGCGGCGCGCTTAAATTTCCGAAGATGCGGCTGGTGAAGCCAGTCGTCGTGCTCGAGCGAGGCGAGGGCGAGAACCGCAACTGGCGGTCCAGAAAAGCGGTTCCGATCGGGCCCGGCGAAATCGTCGTGGTGCCCCGCTATCGCTCGCAGTTTCCAAGCCTGCCGGATTTTGAGATGACCGATGCCCAGATCATCTACAAGAGCAAGAGCTATAACATGCAGCTGGATCTGCATGAGGTGGCGATCCACGCCGCCGACGATCATGCAAGGCCCAGCGTGGCGGCGAGCGGCAAGTACAACGGCACGCCCGTGCTTCTGACGGCCGATACGGACTCCTTCACGGCGATGCGCGACGGGAGCAAGCCGTTCGGCGTCAATCTGATCCTGCGTGCCGCGGGGTCGGAAATCGATTTTCAGGGCGGCATGCGCGATCCGCTGAGCTTCGAAGGCGTGGAGGGGCCACTTACCCTCAACGCGCCCAAGCTGGGCGATCTGATGAAGCTTTTCGGCACCGATATCGGCATCGACCCGCCTTTCACCATCGCCGGCGCCTTCAAGCATGGCGGCAGTCATTGGGAGATCAGGGGATCGAAAGGCAAGATCGCCGCCAGCGCCTTCACCGGCGATCTTCTGTTCGAGGAAGCCCCGCGCGGCAACCCGGACAATCTGACGGCGCTACTGCGCTTCGACAATCTCGCGATCCCGCCGATCATGGCCAGCGCGCCAAAATCGGGAAAGCCGGCGGATTTCATGACCACGCCGCTGACGGTCGATCAGAATCGCGGTACAAATATCGACCTGACACTGGATGCTGGGCAACTCGTGCTCGGCAGGGGCCGTATCGCCGATTTCGGCCTGACGGCGAAGATCGTCTCGGGCCAGATCACGCTCAGCCGCCTCACCATGGCCTTTGCCGGCGGCAGGATCGACGGTTCTGCTTCCGCGACCGCCGTGCCGGGCGGAGCGCATTTTATCGAGCGGGGCACGATCGTCGGCGCCGATGCCGCCCAGCTCGCCCTTTATGTCCCGGCCCTCGTCGGCAAGCTTACCGGAAGTATCGACGGCGGTTTCGACGTCGATATGACCGGCGACACGCTGGGCCGTGCGCTGAAAGCCAGCCACGGCCATGCCGTGCTGGATATAGTAAACGGCAGCATCGCGCGCGATCTGATGGAGAAGCTCTCGACCAATTTGCTGAACCTGTTTCGCAGCGGCGAGGGTGCGGTGCCGGTGGCCTGTCTGCTTGCCGTCGCCGATTTTCGCAACGGCGCGGCTCAGATCTCGCCGATCCGCCTGCGCAGCAATGCAGGGACCCTGATCGGCCGCGGCCGGGTGGATTTCCTGGGCCACACTCTCGACATCACCATCCAGTCGGAATCGGCGACCACGGGATTCTTTTCGCTCGACATACCCATCCGGATCAGCGGCAACTTCGCCAACCCCACCATCGATCCGCATTTCGGGTCGGCCGATGCCACGCGCCGGGCGCTGGCCAACAGCAATCCGGCGCAGGGCCTGTCGGGTGAACTGCGGAGCCTGGTCGAACGCAACGCCTGCCGGCGTTAAAGCCGTCAGGCATCATGTGGCTTAAGCAATGATATCGGGCAACAGCTTGCTTTCGAGCAGGATGATCTGATCCTTCAGCATCAGTTTCCGTTTTTTCAGGCGCTGAAGCTGGATCTGACTCATGGGCGCGCTCTCTGCCAACCGGGCGATCACGTCGTCCAGATCGCGGTGTTCGAGGCGAAGCTGTTCCAGCTTCCCCCGCAATAAGTCGGTATCGACCATGATTTCGCGATCATAACGAAATCGGCTCGGGGCGTCACGAATTCGCCCCTAAAACGGCTCGAAAGCTTGCTCCGCCGGTGGCGGGCCGCTAAAGCTTGCGGAGCCCTGACGGAGGTCCGGTTTTGAGCGAACGTTTCGATCTGATCATCCATGGCGCCATCGCGGCGACGCCCAACGGGATCGCGCGCGCCGATATCGGCATTCGCGACGGCCGCTTCGCCGCCATCGGCGAGTTCGATGGCAGCGCCGTCGAGACTTTCAATGCACGGGGCCTGCATGCGCTGCCCGGCGTCATCGATACCCAGGTGCATTTCCGCGAACCCGGCATGACCCATAAGGAAGATCTGGCGACCGGTACGGCCGCCGCCGTGTTGGGCGGCGTGACGGCGGTATTCGAGATGCCGAACACCAATCCCAACACGCTGACGGCGGGCGACATCGCAGATAAGGTTTTTCGGGCCAAGGGGCGGGCCCGCTGCGATATCGCCTTTTTCGTGGGTGCGGCGGCAGAGAATGCCGGCGATCTGGCCAGGACCGAGCGCAGCCCCGGCTGCGCCGGGGTGAAGGTCTTCATGGGCAGTTCCACCGGCAGCCTGCTGGTGCCCGATGATGAGACACTGGAAGCCGTTCTGCGGAGCGGGTTCCGGCGGGTGGCCATCCATTCCGAAGACGAGGCGCGCTTGCGCGAACGCATGCATATCGCCAAGGAGAGCGGCGATGTGGCGATGCATCCGGTCTGGCGCGACGAGGAGACGGCGATACGCGCAACCAATCGGGTGCTGAAGCTGGCGCGCGAGACCGGCCGGCGTGTGCATCTGCTGCATGTGACCACGGCGGAGGAGATGGCGATCCTGGCCGGCGCCAAGGATATCGCCACGGTGGAAGCAACCCCCCAGCATCTGACCCTGGCCGCACCGGATTGCTATCGCGAGCTGGGCACGCTGGCACAGATGAACCCGCCGATTCGCGATGCCCGCCATCGCGAAGGCCTGTGGCAGGCGGTGCGCGACGGGGTGGTGGATTGCATCGGCTCCGACCACGCCCCACATACCCTTGAAGAAAAGGCGAGACCCTATCCCACCAGCCCCTCGGGGATGGCGGGGGTGCAGACCCTGCTGCCGTTGCTGCTGGACCATCTGGCGGCGGGCAGGCTGACCCTGGAGCGGATCGTGGATTTGACCAGTGCCGGCCCGCAACGGATCTACAACATTGCCGGCAAAGGCCGGATCGCTGTGGGCTATGACGCGGATCTCGTGCTGGTCGATCTGGAGACGCGGCGCGTGATCCGCAACGAATGGATCGCCAGCCGCTGCGGCTGGACGGCCTTTGACGGGCGGGAGGTGAAGGGCTGGCCCAAGGCGACGATCCTGCGCGGGTCCTTCGTGATGCGCGAGGACGAGCTGATCGGCGAGCCCATCGGACAACCGGTGCGCTTTGCCGAATGCCTGAACTGAAAGGAGAGCGAGCATGAGCGGTTGCATCGTCGGCTGGGCCCACACGCCCTTCGGCAAGCATGAGGGCAAGGATGTGGAAGCCCTGATGCTGCAGGTGATCGATGCGGCGCTCGCCGATGCGGGCGTGG
>DASXQK010000463.1:0-8082 GCA_036493015.1 Dongiaceae bacterium
CCATGACGACGCTGCCTTTGCCGAGGGTGTTGCGCGCGGCGCCTCGGCGGATGCCGGCGGGCTGCTGCATCGCCTGTTCAGCGTACGCACGCTGGGCCTTCTCGATCAGATGCCGCGAGCCAATCTCGCAAGCTATCTCTCCGGCCTTTTGATCGGCGCCGAGGTGCGCGATGGACTGGCCTGGCTGCGCCTGGCAGATCGCGCCGGCATCACGACCGGGATCGGCTCGCCCGCAATTCTCGAATCGTATCGTCAGGCTCTGCGGATACTTTCCGGTGCAGAATTGGCCGTCATCGACAGCGGCGATGTCGTGCCGCCGGCGCTCTTTTCCATTGCCCGAGCCGCCGGGTTGCTGACGGCAACGTCCGTATGAACTCGCTTGGCGACTATCTGGAAAAATCACCGCTGATTGCGATCCTGCGCGGGATAAAGCCCGAGGAAGCCGTTGCTGCGCGAAATGCCCTCACCGGCGCGGGCATCCGGATTATCGAAGTACCGCTGAACAGCCCGCATCCGCTGGAAAGCCTTCGCCTGCTGGCTGCAGAAACCGACACTCAAACGCTGATCGGCGCGGGAACGGTACTGACAGTCGATGAAGTCTATGCGGTCGCCGAGACCGGTGCGCGCCTGATCGTGGCCCCCAATGCCGATCCGGCAGTGATCGCCCGGGCGAAATCACTTGGCCTTTTCTGCCTGCCGGGCGTGGCGACCCCCAACGAAGCGTTTGCCGCGCTAAAAGCCGGCGCCGACGGTTTGAAACTATTCCCGGCCGAAACGCTGCCACCGGCAGTGATGAAGGCCTGGCTCGCCGTGCTGCCGGCCGGAACCCTGCTGGTGCCGGTCGGGGGGATCTCGATGGAGAATATGGCAGGTTATCGGGCGGCGGGGGCCGCCGGCTTCGGTATCGGTTCGTCGTTGTACAAGCCGGGCGTTAGCGCCGCGGAACTGAAGGAAAGGGCCGATAAATTCATGCGGCACTATCGCGAGATCGGCTCCCGCCCATGACGATCTGATTTTTCGACAGGGACATCCTGGCGCGGCACTCTTTTCATGGTGCCGCTGCCAGTGCCAAAATATGAGAATAGGACTTGCTCGGGGCATTCTGGCCCCGGGCCGCAATCTTGGGGTGACAGGACATGGATAGCGCTGCCGACGCCGCTGCAACATTTCTGCGGGACAATCTGGTCTGGGATAATCATGGCTGCATGCCGCTTCGTCCGCTGGACGAAAGCTTCCTGCCGCAGCTTGCCCGCTACAAGAAGGCCGGTGTCGATGCGGCCTTCATCAATATCGGCTATGGCGAGCATCCGGTCGAGCTGCATCTACGCATGATTGCGCAGTTCCGCCGCTGGCTCAGCCTGCGACCGGATGACTACATCATCATCAGGACGGTCGGCGATATCGATCGTGCCCGGCGCGAAGGCAAACTCGCCGTGGGATTCGATATCGAAGGGGCGCGAGCCATCGGCGAGCAGTTGAGCCTGGTGCAGCTCTATTACGATCTTGGCGTGCGCTGGATGCTGATCGCGTATAACCGCGGCAATCTCGTGGGCGGCGGCTGTCATGACGAGGAAGATACGGGCCTCACACTCTTTGGCCGCGAGGTGCTGGACGAGATGGCCCGGATCGGCATGGTCGCCTGTTGCACTCATACCGGCCCGCGTACCTCGATGGAGGTGATCGCGCATTCGAAGAATCCGGTCATCTTCTCCCACTCCAATCCGCGCGCCTTGCGCGATCATCAGCGCAATATCAGCGACGAGGCGATGCGCGCCTGTGCCGCTACGGGCGGGGTGGTCGGCATCAACGGCGTCGGCATTTTCCTGGGCGAGAACGACATCAGCACCGAGACGGTAGTTCGCCATATCGATTATGCCGTCTCGCTGATCGGCATCGATCATGTCGGCTTCGGCTTCGACTATGTCTTCGATATGGACGAGCTGATCGAATATCTGAAGGCCCAGCGTCACACGTTCCCGGCCGGCAAAGGCTACGACAACGTGCCGAAATTCGTGCCGCCGGAGCAGTTGCCGGAGATCATCGCGGCCCTGCTTCGCCTGGGCTACAAGCAACAGGATATCGCCAAGATCGCCGGGCTCAATTTGATGCGGGTGGCGCGGCAGGTCTGGAAGTAAGGCCCTTCGCCGCTTGGCTAGAAACTGTGTTCCAGCCGGCAGTTTACCGGGATCTCGACCACGGAATTGCTGTTGGGCAGCGATAGCACGGTCGCTACCAGATCGGCGATGGCGCCCGGCTGGATCATCTCGTCCTGGGAAACGGCGGTTACATCGGCCGTCATGTCCGTTGCCACGAAGCCAGGACAGATGGCTGTCGAGCGGATGCCGTGTTCCCAGCCGCTATAGCGCACGGCATGGGTCAAAGCGAGGGTAGCGAATTTGCTCATGGCGTAACCGGTGAGGCGGTCGCCATAGACGCGCTTGCCGGAGAGCGAGACAATGTTGATCACGCGGCCGTGCCCCGATTTCTTCAACAGCGGGAAGGCGGAGCGCATGACCCGCAGCGGCCCCTTGGTGTTGACCGTCCACATCTCGTCCAGCACGGATTCATCGGCGCTCTCGACCGTGAATTCCATGCCGACACCGGCATTGTTCACCACGCCGTCGATGCGCCCGAAGCGCTTGGCCGTTGCCGCCACCCAGGCGGCGGCCGACCTCGTCTTCATCGCGTCATAAGGATGCGCCAAAACGCGCGAAGCAGACATCTTTGCCGTGACGGGCTTCAGGCTTTCGATTTTGCGCGCGCCCAGGCTCAGCGTGTAGCCCGCGCGATAAAGCCGCTCGGCGATGGCCCGGCCGATGCCGCGGTTGGCTCCGCTGATCAGGATGACGCGGCCCTTGGCGGTCAGCGGCGCATACTTCATGGCATCCCCCTTCGGACGGGCTCCGACTGTGTGGCTGACTTATGCCTCATTCCCATGCGCGAGGTAAGCTAAAGGCGATGACCAGGACAGCAGGCTTGCTGCGGATCCGCGGCGCCCGGGATTCGGGCCGCGTTACCTATATCGAGCTGTTCTTCGATCTCGTCTTCGTCTTCGCCGTGACGCAGTTGTCCCACAGCCTGCTGCACGATCTTTCGCTTCCTGGCGCGCTGCGTGCGGCTTTCCTGCTGATGGCGGTGTGGTGGGTATGGATATTTACCTCCTGGTGCACGAACTGGCTGAACCCGGAGACGGCACCCGTGCGGCTGTTGCTGCTGGTGCTCATGCTGGCCGGGGTGGTGTTGTCGACCGCACTGCCAGAGGCATTTGGATCCATGGGCGCAGTCTTTGCCGGCGCCTATGTCTTCATGCAGGTCGGCCGAAGCCTGTTCATGCTGGGGGCCTTGGCGGCCGGCGAGCCCGGCAATTTCCGGAACTTCCAGCGCATTACCGCCTGGCATGCATTAAGCGGCCTGTTCTGGATCGCTGGCGCGTTTTTGCCAGCAGAAACGCGGCCGATCTGCTGGGTCGTCGCCCTTGCAATCGAGTATCTGGGCCCGGCCGCTGCCTTCTGGACCCCGGGCCTGGGCCGCTCCAACACCGGCGACTGGACCGTCGAAGGCCATCACCTTGCCGAGCGTTGCGCGCTTTTTGTCATCATCGCGCTTGGCGAATCCGTCCTGATGACCGGTGTCACGTTCGCTGAGATCGAGAAGTCACCAGTCGTCCTGCTCGCCGCCCTGGTTGCCTTCGCCTCCAGCGTCACCTTGTGGTGGATCTATTTCGATGCCGAGATGGAGCAGGGCAGCGATAACATCTCGGCTTCAGCCGATCCGGGCCGGTTCGCGCGCATCGCCTACACCTATGTCCACCTTCCGATCATCGCCGGAATCATCGTGGAAGCGGTGGCGGACGGGCTGATGCTCACTCATCCCAATGAAACCTGCGATTTGGCGTCCGCAGCCGTGATCCTGGGTGGGCCGGCGCTTTATCTCGCGGGCAATGCCCTGTTCAAGCGCTCGATCGGCGAGACATTGCCGCGCTCGCATATAATCGGGCTGGTATTTCTCGCTATCTTGCTGAACTTCAATGCGTCGATACTGGTGACCGCCACCGGCGCGATGCTGGTGCTCGTCGCAGTCACGCTACGGGGCGCCCGCGCCGCCGGGCACGCCCTCAACCGATAGAATTAGGCCCCGATATAGGCGAACGAGCCTAGCTGACGGTCAACTCACCCTGTGCGATCGGCGCCGACGAGGCTTGCGGCTCGGCGGCCGGGGCGGCCGGCTGCTCGCTGGTCGATGTCGAAATGCCGGTCGGCGAGATCACGTCGATCTGGCCGGAAATGATTCCGCCGCGGGCGATTTCGATTTCGCCGTAGCGCACATTGCCCACGACGCGGCCGGTGTTGTGGATGATCAGCTTGTGGTTGACGACGAGCTCGCCATCGAACCGTCCGCTGATCTCCGCTTCCTCGATCTGTGCCTTGCCCTTGAAGACGCCGGTGGCAGAAATCTCGATCGAACGGCTGTCCGATAGCGTCGCCTCGACCTGACCTTCGACGATCAGGCGGTCGCAAGCACGGATCTCGCCGCTAAGCGCGATGCCGCGGCCCACCACCAGCTTCTTGCTGTCGCGATCGTCAGCCGAGGAGGGTTGCACCTCGGCGCGCCGGCCGGTGACGGCGGTCACGTCGGCGGCGCGGCGCGGCGCCTCCACGATGGGTGGGCGCGCCACCGGCGTCATCGCGCTATCGGTACGATACATGCGTGGGCCCGTACCATCGCCGGCCCCTGTCCCTTCGGTTCCCGCGGGCGGCATCCCGTCCGCATTACGCTTGCCGAGCATGTCGAATCCCCTTGTGTTGTCCTTGCGTCTGCCGAGCATGGTCCAAGCCCCTTTTTGCAGCCCGAATGTTGGCTTTCCCGCGCCGGGACTGTCGCACCCAACACAACAGCATTCGGTGTCAAAATTGTGACTCTGCGCGTCTGCGCGCGCCGCGATATCGCCATGATGTTGCGCGCCTCGAATGCGCAGGCGAACGATCAGTCCACTACCGGTGTAGTAGCCGCCGGCGCGCGCGTTCCCAGTTCACGATCCTCAACGCGCAGGAAGATTCCAAGGCCGAGCGCGAGCGCGAGTGCGACGGCGCCGAACATGTAGCCGAAAGCGTGTGCGACGGCGTGCCGTACATCGGGGGGCAGGACGTGCTGGGCGAGATCTTCCAGGCTGGCGACCGAACCGATCTGCGCTAGCGCCTGGGCTGCAAGACCCAACACCAGCGCGGAGCCGACCGCAACGCCAAGCGCACCACCCAGCGCGCGGGCAAAAGCGACAGCACCGCTGACGATACCCAGATGCCGGCGCTCTACCGCGTTCTGTGCGGCAACGGTGGTGCAGGGGAAGATCGGACCGAGCCCGATGCCGGCAACCATCAGGACGCAGGCGGCGGCGGTCGCGGAAAGCTGTGTCGCGAAGATCGCGAGCACCGCGATGGCGACGATCGTGATGGGCAGGCCCACGATCGGCGGGCGCTTGTAGCGCCCGCTTCGGCGTGTATAGAGACCGGCAATATTGGCCGTGACCGTGCTGGACAGCATGAAGGGAATCATCAGCAGGCCGGCTTCACCGACCTGCCGGCCGAGCGCGATCTGGAAATAGATCGGCGCCAGCACCGCCATTGCGAGATAGGCGCCATAGACGACGATGATGGTTACCACCACCGGGCGGATCACGCGGTCGCGCATGAAATGCGGCGGCATGATCGGCTCGCCCGACTGGAGCTGCTGCAGTACGAAAAAGGCGCCGAGCGCAAGGGTGAGCACGATCATGGCGATCATGCCGAGCGAGTCCCAGGCCAGGCGCTTGCCGCCGAGGGAGAGCACCAGCAGCAGGCTGACCGTGGTCGCGCATAACAGGCCGACGCCGGCATAGTCGATCCTCGACTCATGCCGATCCACGTTCAGCTTGCGTAGTGCGCTGTCGGAGATCAGAAGGGCTGCCAGGCCGAGCGGCAGGTTGATCCAGAAGATCCAGGGCCAGCCATAGAACTGGGTGACGAAGCCGCCCACCGTCGGCCCGAGCACCGAGGCTGATCCCCAAACCATGGCAAAATATCCGGCGTAGCGGCCGCGCTCCCGGGGCGAGACGACATCGGCAATGATGGTCTGGCCCATGGTGATCAGCCCGCCACCGCCGATCCCCTGCAGGGCGCGAAAGAGGATCAGAAGGATCATGTTGGGTGCCATCGCGCAAAGCGCGGAGCCCACCATGAACAGGATCAGGCAGCCGTTCAGCATCTTGCGCCGGCCGTAGAGGTCGCTGAGCTTGCCCACGATCGGGGTGACGCAGGTCGAGGTCAGCAAGTACGAGGTGATGACCCAGGAGATGAGGGCGAAATTCCCAAGGTCCTTGGCGATCGGTGGCAAGGCGGTTGCGACCACGGTCTGATCGAGCGCGGAGAGGAACAGGGCCAGCATGGCCCCGATGACGATCAGGCGAATTTCGGAAGGGGTGAGGGACATGGGGCTGAAATTCGGAAAAAGACCGGGTCTTGTTGTCAGAGGCGTATCGCGCCCTATTGGTTCAGATCAATGCCTAATGGTGCATGGCACATGATCGCTGGCGGTCGATGGCTGGAAACAAGAATTCGCCGCCGCTTCATCGCATTAGGACCGAAGTCTCGCATCGCTCTCACTTGCCGCAAGGCGGCAGGATATCATCACGCCCAGGCCCTAAACCGGACCAATTCCGGGCCGGTTGAGGTGGCGGCTAAGGCGGATAGACCCGCAAATTACGGCACGTTACAATTCTGATAGCGCGGGGGCTGAACCAATGGAGGACGTCAATGAAACGTCGTGAAGAAGCTGATCGCATCCTCGGTGATGTTCGCGCCGGCATGATCTCCCGCCGGCGAGCACTAAAGGCCTTGGGTGCCGTCGGTATTGGCGCCGCCATGGCGCCCTTGATGATCGACCACGCGCTCGCCGACACTCAGCCCATGGGCCCGGGTGGCATTCCGCTCGCCCGTCCCGGTCATCCGGTGACGCTGCCAGTCTACGAAAAGCCGATCGCCAGCGGCCTGCAGCCGGAAACCGGAGGGACCTTTAAGTTATTCAATTATCAGGATTATTTCGACAAGAAGCTGATCGATGAGTTCGGCAAGAAATACAATGTGAAGATGGAGCTGACGACCTTCGACAGCATGGACCAGGCGATTACCCGCATGGCCAGCCACTCGGTCCAGCCCGACGTTACCGATATCACGCCCGATCGTCTGGCCCAGGCCGTCGCCGGCAAGCTGATCAAGCCGATCAACCTCGACTACATCCCGAATCTCAAGGCCAATATCTGGCCCGCGCTGCATAGCCCGTTCTATGACGTCGATTCTCATTTCACGGTGCCTTACGTGACCTATGCCACCGGCATCGGCTGGCGTGCCGACAAGGTCAAGGAAGACATCGCCAAGATGGATAATCCCTGGGACATCTTCTGGAAGGCGCAAGCCTATAAGGGTTATGTCGGCGTCCTGGACGATGCGCGTGAATCGCTGGTGCTGGCGATGCTTCATCAAGGCATTTACGACATCAACACCGAGGATCCTGCGATTATCGAGAAAGCGCTTGCGGATCTGAAGGCGCTGATCCCGATCTGCAATCCCAAGATCAACATCACCGAATACCAGACGCTGGCGACCGGTGAATCCTGGCTGCATCAATCCTGGTCGGGCGATCTGCTCGGTGCGTTCTTCAACTACCTGCCGGCGGGCGATGACGGCTCCAGCCTGCGCTTCTGGTCGCCGGCCAAGGGCAAGGGTCCCGTGCAGAACGATTGCTGGGCCATCCTGCGTAAAACGAAAAAGCCGGTGCTGGCCCATCTCTGGCTGAACTACCTGCTCGACAAGGACGTGGCCTACAAGAACTTCACCGGCTTCACCGGCTATCAGCCGCCGCAGGTTTCGATCACGGCGGATCAGCTGATTGCCGACAAGGTGCTACCGGAAAACCTGCGCACGGCAATCTTCGATTCCGATCACTTCGGGGAAGGCTCGCTGCAGGAAATGACGCTGACGCCCAAGGGCCAGGCATTGTGGCAGAAGGCCTACGCCAAGTTCAACTCGGGCACCTGACCTAGCGGGGGATCCA
>DASXQK010000464.1:0-4475 GCA_036493015.1 Dongiaceae bacterium
ATCGTCGGCGAGATCGAGGACGAGCACGATATCGCCGAAGGCCCGAAGCTTTTGCCGCGCCCCGATGGCTCGCTGATCGCCGATGCCAGGGCGACCATCGAGGAATTCGAGGATCGGGTCGGCCCCGTGCTGACCGAGGAAGAGCGCGAAGCGGATATCGACACATTGGGCGGGCTGATCGTGCATCTCGCGGGCCGCGTACCCAGCCGCGGTGAGCTGGTGACCCATCCTTCGGGGATCAGCTTCGAGGTGGTCGATGCCGATCCCCGGCGCATCCGCCGGCTGCGGCTGCGCCATCTGCCGGCGAAGCCGCCCAAGGAATGAAGGCGCATGTAGCCACCGCCAGGCCGCAAGCTGCGGGCCTGTCGAGCGGCTTTGCGGCGCGCCTGGCAGCGCTGCGCGGCTGGCGCCGGCGCGGTGTGGCGCTTCTGCTGGGGTTGCTGGCGGCACTTGCGCTGCCGCCGCTTTATCTTTTCCCGCTGCTCGTCCTCGGCCTCACAGGCCTTGTCTGGCTGATCGATTCGCGCCGGCCCCCCCTTGCCAGTTTCAGCGCGGGCTGGTGGTGGGGCTTCGGCCATTTCATCGTCGCTTTCTACTGGATCGCTGAATCTTTTTTGGTCGATCCGGTGCGCTTCGGCTGGATGATCCCCTTCGCCATCGGGGGGCTTGCCGGGTATATGGCGCTGTTCATCGGCGCCGCGGCGCTCGCGACCCGCTGGCTCGATCTGGCCGGTCCGGCCAAAGTAATCGCGTTTGCGATTTTCTGGACCGCCGGCGAATGGCTGCGCGGCCATCTGCTTACCGGCTTTCCCTGGGGCCTCGCAGGTTACGCGCTGGCCTTCAGCGATGCGCTCAATCAATACGCGGCGGCGGGCGGCATTTGGGGCTTGAGCCTGCTCACCGTCATCATCGCAGCAATGCCGTCGACTTTCGGGCAAATGCAGCACCGCCGGGCATTCTGGTCATGCGCCGCTGCTTTGTTGCTGGCGGCTCTCCTGTTCGCCGGGGGCGCGCTTCGCCTGGCGGGTGCTTCTTCCGCCATGGTGCCCAATGTTACTCTTCGCATCGTCCAGCCCAATATTGCCCAGAGCGACAAATGGGTTCCGGGCAGCGGCGAGCAGCATGTGGCGCTGCTGCGCGGCCTCACCCTTCAGGTGCAGGGCTGGGAACATATCAGCGCCACGATCTGGCCCGAAACAGCGGTCCAGTTCCTGCTCGACCGCAACGACAAGCTTCGCCAATACCTGGGTCAGGCCGTGCCGCCAGGTGCGCTGGTCCTGACCGGCACGTTTCGTGGTGATCCTCCCACCGGCGATTATCAGCAGCTGTTCAACAGTCTGCTCGTCGTCGACCATGACGGCACATTGCTGGGCAGTGCCGACAAGTTCCATCTCGTGCCGATGGGCGAATATGTGCCGCTGCGCCGGTTCTTTCCCTTCATCGGCAAGCTGGCGCCAAGCCCGGACGATTTCACCGCTGGCCCGGGACCACGCAGCCTGAAGTTGCCGGGCCTGCCGCCCGCCGGCGCGCTGATCTGTTACGAGGTCATTTTTCCCGGCCGGGTGGTCGATCCGGCCAACCGTCCCCAGTGGCTGCTGAACGTGACCAACGATGCCTGGTTCGGCACCTCCTTTGGTCCCCACCAGCATTTCACCAGCGCGCGGCTACGTGCCGTGGAAGAAGGTCTACCATTGGTGCGCGCGGCGAATACGGGCATTTCCGGCCTGATCGATCCCTATGGACGGGTGATCGAGGTGATTCCGCTCAGCCAGCCGGGCGTGCGCGACGTGCCCCTGCCGGCAGCGCTGGCAGGGCTTACGCCCTACGCCCGTTTCGGGGATATGACATTGCTGGTGCAATTATTGCTCGCTGCTGGCGTGGTTGCTCTTTTGCACCGCAAAAGGTTGTAACAATAATCAGCGTTAAGAAGAAACTAACAATCTCCGATTGACGCGGGGGCCGCATATGTTAATAAAACCCACGGGTTTGTATGATTAATGCCGGAGGGTCGCCCCATGCGTAAGCCACGTAAGTCTTCGGGCCGTATGGCCAGCAAGGGGTTTCCAAACCCGATCGATGTCCATGTCGGCCAGCGTGTGCGCCAGCGTCGCACACTTCTGGGCATGAGCCAGGAAAAACTCGCCGAGGCCATCGGTCTGACATTCCAGCAAGTACAAAAATATGAACGAGGAGCCAACCGCGTTGGCTCCAGCAGGCTTTTCGACCTTGCTCGCGTGTTGGATGTACCGATCGCATATTTCTTCGAGGATATGGAAGCGAATGTCGCGGCCAAATCGCCCAGCCGCCTGATGGGCGTGTCGGAATCCAAACTGCAACCCTATGCGGCAGAGCCCGATCCGCTCGCCAAACGCGAAACGCTGGAACTGGTGCGCGCCTATTACAAGATTGGTGAGCCGCGGGTGCGCAAACGCATATTCGAATTGACCAAGGCTCTCGCGCGGGTCTCCGCCTAGCGCTATCGCTCTCGTTCGGGCAAATCCGGGTGCGCCATTGCGCCCCTTGACCCGCTTGGGGGCCTTGACCATGATCCGGCGCCCGATTCAAAGGCTTGCTTCGGCCTGACGGCAAACCTGGGCATTTCGCAATCTCCAGCCGATGGGGCAGGCTCTTGGCCAAGCAGCGGTCTTACCTTTTCACCAGCGAATCCGTATCCGAGGGTCACCCTGACAAGGTCTGCGATCGCATTTCCGATGCCATCGTCGATGCCTATCTCACCGCCGATCCCTATTCACGCGTCGGCTGCGAGACGCTGGCGACCACCAACCAGGTCGTGCTCGCTGGCGAAGTACGCGGACCGGCCTCGGTCACCAAGGAATTGCTCGAGCAGATCACCCGCCAGGCGATCCGCGACATCGGTTATGAGCAGGACGGCTTTCACTGGCGCAATTCCAAGGTCGATATCCTTATCCACCAGCAATCCCAGGATATTGCCCGCGGCGTTGACGCCGCGGGGAATAAGGACGAGGGCGCGGGCGATCAGGGCATCATGTTCGGTTATGCCTGCAAGGAAACGCCGGAGCTCATGCCGGCGCCGCTCTACTACGCCCACAACATCCTGAAATCGCTTTCCGAGGCGCGCCATTCCGGCGCCGAACCTGGCCTCGGCCCCGACGCCAAGAGTCAGGTCACGCTGCAATATGAGAACGGCAAGCCGGTGCGCGCCATGTCGGTCGTGGTCTCCACGCAGCACAGCGCCGATCTCGAACAGAATCAAGTGCGCGAGATCGTGCGGCCCCATGTGCTGAACGTGCTGCCCAAGGGCTGGATGTGCGCGGAGGAAGATTTCTACGTGAATCCCACAGGCCGCTTCGTCATCGGCGGACCCGATGGCGATGCCGGGCTGACGGGACGCAAGATCATCGTCGATACCTATGGCGGTGCCGCCCCCCACGGCGGCGGCGCCTTCTCCGGCAAGGATCCGACCAAGGTGGACCGCTCCGCCGCCTATGCCGCGCGCTACCTCGCCAAGAATGTGGTGGCTGCGGGCCTCGCCGAGCGCTGTACGATTCAGCTGAGCTATGCCATCGGCGTTTCCAAGCCGCTCTCGGTCTATGTCGATACCCAGGACACCGGCGATGTGGACGAGGAGCGCCTGTCAAAGGTGCTGCAGCAGGTCATGGATCTGAGCCCCCGGGGCATCCGCGAGCATCTCGGCCTCAATAAGCCGATCTATGCCCGTACGACCGCCTATGGTCATTTCGGCCGCAAGCCCGATGCCGATGGCGGCTTCTCCTGGGAGCGGCTGGATCTGGTCGAAAGCCTGAAATCCGCGCTCCACTGATCGCGCGTCCCATCAGCGAGGATACGGCGCCGCGCAATTTCTACGGCCGGCGCGTCGGCCGGCGGTTGCGCCCCGGCCAGCAGCGGCTGATGGATGAATTGCTGCCGCGCCTCGCCGTCGATGTGGCGGCGATCGCCTTTCCCTGCTGGCTCGAGATCGGCTTCGGGGCCGGCGAGCATCTCGCCTGGCAGGCGTTGCATAACCCCGACACGCCCATGATCGGTTGCGAGGTCTATCGCAACGGCATCGCTGCCTTGCTCGGCCAGATCGAGCGGCAAAAGATCTCCAACATCCGGATCTGGCCCGAGGATGCGCGCGATCTGATCGACCGCCTGCCGGATCGATCCGTCGCCCGCGCCTTCCTGCTGTTTCCCGATCCCTGGCCCAAATCGCGCCATGCGGAACGCCGCTTCATCGGCGGCGAGAATCTCGATTCACTTGCGCGCATTTTGGTACCGGGGGCGGAATTCCGCGTGGCGAGCGACGATGCGACATATCTCGGCTGGATCGGTGAACATCTGCCGGGCCATCCGGCCTTCGAACCGATCGACGATCCGGCCCGCCCTGCCGACTGGCCGCCGACGCGCTATGAACAAAAGGCGCTGAAAGCCGGCCGCCAGCCCGGCTATTTCAAGTATCGGCGCCGCTGACTTCCTCGGACAGTTTCAGAATC
>DASXQK010000465.1:0-2108 GCA_036493015.1 Dongiaceae bacterium
GGCGCGAGGTGCGCGGCGTGTCCGATCACGGCTTCATCCACTCGATCTATTTCCGCGATCCCAACGGGTATGTGATCGAGTTGACGGCCAAGACGGCCGATCACGACCGCGAGATGGATCCGGCGCGCAACAAGGCACGAACGATCCTGGATCATTGGCAGGCCGACAAGGAGCGAGGACTGAAGGCCGCGTCCTGACGGCCTCTTTCAGGACGCGGTCAGCGGCGCCCGAAGGAGCCGGAGGCTGATGCCGGCTCTGCCGGCTGCAACCGGCTCTTCAGCAAGGCTCGTCAGGCGATCCCCCATCAGAGCATCACTTCGACGAGATTGGGCCCGCCGCTGGCAAGCCCGTCGTGCGCCGCCTTGTTCAGCTCGTCCAGCGTGGTGACGCGTACGCCCGGCACGCCCATGCCATGGGCCAGCGCCACGAAATCGATATCCGGCCGGCCGATCTGGAGCATGTCCAGTGCGCGGCGTCCGGGATTGCCGGCGCCGACATTCGCGTATTCGCCCAGCAGGATCTGATAGGCGCGGTTGTTGAACAGGATCGTCGTGACGTTGAGCTTCTCGCGCGCCATGGTCCACAGCGCCTGCAGCGTGTACATGGCGCTGCCATCGGCGGAAAGGCAGAGCACCGGCCGGTCGGGACAGGCAATCGCCGCCCCGACAGCAAGCGGCATGGCAATGCCGATCGAGCCGCCCGTATTGGTCATCCAGTCATGGGGCAAGGCACCGCGGGTCGCCGGCACGAAGTTGCGGCCCGAGGTGATGGATTCATCCACCACGATGGCATTTTCGGGGATAAGCGCCGCGATGGCCTGGGCCAGACCCGGCAGCGACATCGGACCGCTGGGCGCCTCCGCCTTTTCGCGCGGCTGGGTCGCCGATGGTGCCGCATGCAGGGAAAGGGCGGCGGCCAGCGCCTCCAGCCCCGCCACATAATCCTCGCCGGGCCGGGCCAGCGTATGGATCGCCGTGCCTTGCTGGGTCAGCACGCTCGGCTTGTCGGGATAGGCGAAGAAGGCGACCGGCGCCGGTGCGCCCACCAGGATCAGCTGGCGGAACTGTTTCAGGTATTCCAGCGACTGATCGATGACATAGGGAATGCGCTCCACCAGCGGGCGGCCTGCGCCGCGCTCGATCCGGGCAAAGCCCACGGTCGTCATGAGTCGCGCGCCGGTGCCCGCCGCGATCCGCCCGGCGGCGATCAGCCCGCGCCCATGCATCGCCTTGCCGCCCAGTACAAAGCCGGTGGGCAGGCCATTCTTCAACATCGTTGCCGCGCGCTCGATGGTGGCATCTGCCGGCACGGGTGCGGTGGGAATATCGGGCAAGCCGGCCGGCTCACTGCCCTCGCCCCAGGCCGTATCGGCCGGCAGGATCAGCGTGGTGATCTGGCCTGGCGAGCGGCGCGACTGCGCCACCGCTTCGGCGCCGTCGCCCGCCACATCCTTCGACGTGGCACTGCTGCGCAGCCATTTGGAATAGGGCCGGGCCAGCGCCTCGATATCGGCGGTCAGCGGCGCGTCATGGCGCTTATGGTATGTCGCATGGTCGCCGATGATGTTGACGATCGGCACCTGGGCGCGGCTGGCGTTGTGCAGATTCGCAAGACCGTTGGCAAGGCCGGGGCCCAGATGCAGCAGCGTGCTGGCCGGTTTTCCCAGCATGCGGCCATAGCCGTCGGCCGCTCCCGTCACCACCCCTTCGAACAGGCCGAGTACGCAGCGCATGCCCTCGACCTTGTCGAGGGCGGCGACGAAATGCATCTCCGAGGTGCCGGGATTGGTGAAGCTGACCTCGACGCCGCAGGCGACAAGGGTGCGGACGAGGCTCTCTGCGCCGTTCATGGGGACCATCGCGAATTGAAAAGCTCCGCGCCATTCTAATCCGAACACGGCGCATCTGAGGAAGTCTCCCTGTTTGTAATCCCCGCCCCCCTGAAGGCCCCTGAAGGGGCGGGTTAGGGTGGGGGAGTTAACTTCGCCGGTTGATGCCGCCGGCGATCTCGCGCTTGCGCCGGGCAACGAAATCGTCGATCGCTTCCCGCACCGCCGGATCCATGGCTGGCGGCTCGTAATTCGCCAGCAGCGATTTCCAGATGTGGTT
>DASXQK010000466.1:0-2290 GCA_036493015.1 Dongiaceae bacterium
GGTCTCGCCACCGACTGGATCTTCAAGCAGTTCCACAACCTGCTGCTGCCCTGGTCCCCGAAGCACTAGCCAATCCTCGAGGACAGCCTTGCCCCATCTTTCCCTTCGCCATGTCGGGATCACCTTTCCGCTGCGCCATGGCGGCGAAACAGTCGCGGTCGAGGACCTCTCCCTCGAAGTCGGCGACGGTGAGTTCTCCGTCATCGTCGGGCCGTCGGGCTGCGGGAAGTCGACACTGCTGCGTCTGGTGGCCGGCCTCGCCCGGCCCAGCCGTGGCGAGATCCTGCTGGACGACTTGCGCATCGAGGCGCCTGGCCGCGAGCGCGGCATGGTATTCCAGAGTTACACCCTTTTTCCTTGGTTGACCGTCCAGCGCAATGTCGAATTCGGCCTGCGTGTCGGCGGGCTGGAGCAGAAGGGGCGTGCCGAGATCGCCCGCGCCCGAATCGCCGAAGTGGGCCTGCAGGGTTTCGAAAAAGCCTATCCCTCGCAGCTTTCCGGCGGCATGCAGCAGCGCGTGGCACTGGCCCGCGCGCTCGCCAACGATCCAAAGGTGCTGCTGATGGACGAACCCTTCGGAGCGCTGGATGCCCAGACCCGCTCATTGATGCAGGAACTTCTACTCGGCGTCTGGGAGAAGGCGGCCAAGACGGTCCTGTTCATCACCCATGACGTGGACGAGGCGCTGTTCCTGGGCGACCGGGTGCATGTCATGACCGCGCGGCCCGGCCGCATCAAGGAGCAGATCGAGGTGCCGATTCCGCGGCCCCGATCTATCGACGTGCTGACGTCTGGGCAATTCAACACGCTGAAGCGCCAGGTGATGGAATCGATCCGCGAAGAAGCCCAGCGCAGCTTTACCGGCGCAGCATGAACCATGGAGCAAGATCGGATCAGGTTGTAGCAATTTGATCCGTGAATCTTGCTTTTATTCGTTTGAGTAGCGGCCGATTTCACGCCTCAAGTTTATTCGATGTGAAGCGATCGGACGCTAGAGCGCGCACCAGCCGCCATCGACGGCGAGGCATACTCCACTGACGAAGCCCGCGGCGTCCGAGGCCAGGAACACGACCGGCCCGGCGATTTCAGCCACGGTGCCGCGCCGGCCCATGGGCGTGCCACGCTTGACGTTCTCGTTCATCCCGGTGGCCGCGTGACGATCGTCACCGCCCGCCATGTTGTTCGTGGTCCAGCCCGGATTGATCGCATTCACGCGGATGTTGTGCCTGCCCCATTCGACGCAGAGCTGGCGGCAGAGCTGATCTACCCCGCCTTTGGACGCGCCATAGGCCGTCAGGTCCTGAAAGCCGACGAGGCTGCCGTTAGACGAGATCAGGATGATCGATCCACCCTTGCCCTGGGCAATCATCTGCCGGCCGGCGGCTTGCGCGCACAGGAAAGCGCCCGTCAGGTTGACCGCGATGGTTTCTGCCCAGTCACCCTCGCCCACCTCGGTAGCTGGTGCGGCCAAGGCAATGCCGTGATTGACCACCATGACGTTGAGTTGGCCGTGGCGCTTTGCTGTCTCCTCGACCAGGCGCCGGCAATCCTCGCGCTTGACCGCATCGAACAGGAAGGATTCGGCCTTGCCGCCGCCGGCGCGGATATTCGCCGCGGTTTCGTCGATGCTTGCCTGCGTGCGTCCGGCACAGATTACGGTGGCGCCGGCTTGCGCCAGGGCTTCCGCCATCCCGCGGCCGAGCCCCCGACCCGCGCCGGTAACGATGGCGATACGCCCCTTCAGATCGAAAGCCGCATAAGGCATCTTTTTGCTCCCCTAGTTCCGCCAGCTTCCATTACCATGCTGTTCGCATGCATCTCGACATCTTCTCTGACACCATCTGCCCCTGGTGCTATGTCGGCAAGCGGCGCCTGGCCCGCGCACTGGCGGCGCGGCCGCAGCCCAAACTGGCCGTTCGCTGGCGGGCTTTCCAGTTGAACCCCGGCATGCCGGCCGATGGCATGATCCGCGAGCGCTATATCGATGCCAAGTTCGGCAGTTCCGAACGCGCCAAGCGCATCTACGAGGCGGTCTCGGCCGTGGGCGCCAGTGAGGGGATCAGTTTCAATTTCGAGGCGATCAAGCGCACGCCCAACACCATCCTGTCGCATCGCCTGCTGCGCAAGGCGAGCAAGGAAGGGCTGCAGGACGAACTGCTGGAAGCAATGTTCCAGGCCTATTTCGTCGATGGCCGCGACATTGGCAGTGCCCGGGTGCTGACGGAGGTCGGTGAATCCGTCGGACTGGAAAAAGCAGGCGCCTATCTGGCGAGCGATGAAGGCGGCGAGG
>DASXQK010000467.1:0-12022 GCA_036493015.1 Dongiaceae bacterium
GCGCTTGAAGAGAAAGCGCTCGCGTTCCAGGGTCGCGGTCGCCTTGGCGTAGTCCGCCCATTCAACCCGCATCTGATGATTGGCGGCGATCGGAAGCCTGGTCACCGCCGGTTCGCGATCGGGTGCCAGCATCACGGTTGCGAAATCGCCGCTGCGGTCCAGTACCGTGATGTTGTAGGCCATATGGATGGGTATGCGTTTCAGATGGCGAACGGCATCGCGCGTGCGCTCGCAGAACTCAAGCACATAGCGCAATAGCAGCGGCACACCGAACCCATCGCCCACCACTGGCCGCCCGCCGAATGTCAGGCTGACCGCGAGCCCTGATTCATTGACGCCGTCGAGCACGCCCCAGAGACAATCGGTCATCGCCATCACCCGCCTGCCATGCCAGGCGCTGAGCAGAAGCTGGCCCTCGCAGAGGTCCGGGCTGTAATCGTAATTGCGTGCCAGCATCGGGCGGTCGCGAGTCCAGGCGATCTGGCTGCAGCCGGTCAGATAGGCGGGCGGGCGATAGAGGCTGAGGAAGCGCGCGGCGATGTCATCGCCGGCGGCCAGCGAGCAGAGCCGCTCATAGGTGAAGACAAGCTCCGGCATGTAATGGCGCAGCTTGGCGAGGCAGACCGGGTAATGCGGTATGGCTTCCGGCCCGTCGGCCAGATACCAGCGCCGGTAGCTGGGCCAATGCCGCAGAAAACTCGCGCGCCATTTTTCGCCCGGCTCGGCTTCGGCGACCGAGCGGAAAATCAATTCCATGTCGCAGGGCTCAAAGGATCTTGAAGGCGCCTGGTTCCGGCGGGCGCGGGACTTCCGGCGTGGACGGCGCCAGGGGCTGGCCGATGAATTGCGCGGTGATGCCCTTGATCCAGCGGTGGGCGCGCTCGTTCAGCTTGAAATCCTTGGTCATGAGTCGCCCACGTGTAATCAGAATGCCGAGATCGGCGCCTTCGTAACGGAAATCGCCGGGTCCGCTGATGCGCAGGAAAAAGGCCTCATGCTCGCTCTCGACCGCCCGGCGGTGATAGTCGAAGCGGGCATAGCTGACATTGCCGTCGCTGTTCAACCGCCAGATACCGGTTTGCGGCGCTGCCGACAGCACGTCCACCGAGTCATGGACATGCTTGATCACCATCTGGCTCCATGAATCGATGTTGTCGCGGTTGGACCAGCGCTCGTTCAGCGCATCGACATCCAGATCGAAGCTGACGCCGCTGAATTCCAGCAGATGCAGCATGAACAGCGGCAGATCGGCATGAGCGAAGGCGGCATGGTTGGTCATCGAGCTCGCCCCCGTCACGCGCGGGTTGAGCTCGCCGAGATAAATCTGGCCGTTCTTCTTGTCGATCAGGAAGTCGAGCTCGAAATAGCCGCGATAGCCCTCCTTGCGCAGTTGCTCGCCGAAGCGGAAGGTGAGGTCCCGGGCTTGCGCGCGGATGCGCGGCGTAAAGGATTCGGCGAAGATCTCGTTGCCGCACCAGCCGCCCTTATAGGGCGTGAGTTCGGGAAAGCCGACCAGTTCGGTCATCAGCGGGCCGACCACGGTGCCGGCCGCCGTGGCACAGCCCTCGATCGCCGCCTGGCGGCAATCGATGCGCTTCATGATCTTGAGCTCGCTCTCGGCGGTGATCTCCGTGGCGTAGCGCTTCCAATCCGCCTCGCCGGAGATGAAATAGGTAGTGTGGCCGGAATCGCCGAACGGCGTCTGGACTACCAGATCCTTG
The DNA here is from genome assembly GCA_036493015.1 of Dongiaceae bacterium. GTDB lineage: Bacteria > Pseudomonadota > Alphaproteobacteria > Dongiales > Dongiaceae > DASXQK01. The sequence goes on from DASXQK010000467.1 coordinate 1,722, forward strand.
CCCAGGCTCTTGGCGGCCTTGCGCAGCTCGGCATAGTTTTCGACCGAGGCCAGCACGTTGGGTACCGACGGGACCCGCGCCTTGTTGCCCACCCGTACGGTCTGAATCTTGTTGTCGAGACCGTTGCGCAGGCGGGCGCGGGGAAACCAGACCTGCATGCCGAGCTTTTTGGCCAGGGTTTCCGTTGTCTCGTCGAACATCAGGAACACGACTTTGGGTTTGCCCCCGCGCTGCTTGACGAATGCCTTCACCGCCGGGTGCTGCAGCAGGTAGTTGTTGATGTCCTCGATGGAATGGAAGTCGGGGTGGGGCAGCGGCGGCGGCACGAAGGTGTTGGGGTGGCGCCCGTCGTAACAGTCGATATAGCTGATGAACTTGAAGTTCTTCACCCACTCGTCCATGCCGAGCAGGTTGAAGTTGGTGGCGCTGATGAAATAGACCGGCGTTTCATTGCGGTGGAAAAAGCGGCGGATATCGGAGATACCGCTGAGCCGGCGCCGGCCTTTGCCTTTGGCCCTCGCTTTGCCCTTGGATTTGGCTTTTACCTTGGCCTTCGCTGGGCTCTTGCGCCGAACCGCCTTCATCGATGCCCCCATCGCTGACGCTTGTCTTGCGGTATTACGCGTTTGTCGGCGCGCAAAGGTCAAGCTTGGCCCCGTCCGCATGGGAGCCTGGCCTGCTTGTCGCTGGGGGTCTGGCCCGCCTATAACTCTCGCCCTGACTCGCTTTCGGAGTGTTACGCGCGCCATGACGCCTTCCGCCAACGCTGGTATCCCGATGCCGCTCAGCCCCCGCCAGGCTGTCTCGTGAAGACCGCCTTCATCTTCCCCGGCCAGGGTTCCCAGGCCGTCGGCATGGGAAAGGCCCTGGCCGGGGCCTTCGCACCGGCGCGCCATATTTTTGCCGAGATCGACGACGCGCTGGACCAGCGCCTGTCGACGCTGATGTTCGAGGGACCGGAATCCGATCTGACGCTCACGGAAAATGCTCAGCCCGCGCTGATGGCTGTCAGCCTTGCCGCACTGGGCGTCCTGGAAACCGAGGGCGGCTGGAAGCTGTCGGCCAAGGCTGCGTTCGTCGCCGGCCATTCGCTGGGCGAATATTCCGCACTGGCCGCGGCCGGCGCCATCAGCCTTGCCGATGCGGCGCGGCTGTTGAAACGCCGGGGCCGCGCCATGCAGCTCGCCGTACCGGTGGGCAAGGGCGCCATGGCCGCGTTGCTGGGCCTCGATCTGCCGGCGGCGCAGGAAGTTGTGGCCGCCGCGGCCCAAGACGAAATCTGCGCCTGCGCCAACGACAACGCACCGGGCCAGGTGGTCGTCAGCGGCGCCAAGGCAGCGGTCGAACGCGCGATTGTGCTGGCGAGTGAAAAAGGCGCCAAGCGCAGCATCCTGCTGCCGGTCAGTGCACCCTTCCATTGCCAGTTGATGGAGCCGGCGGCGCACGAAATGGAAGAGGCGCTTGCCGGCGTCACCTTGGCACCGCCGACCGTGCCCCTCGTCGCCAATGTCACGGCAGCACCGGTCAGCGATCCAGAAACCATCCGCTGCCTGTTGGTGCAGCAGGTAACCGGCATGGTCCGCTGGCGCGAGAGCGTCATGCGGCTGAAGAGCGAAGGTGTCGGCCGCCTTGTAGAGCTTGGGGCCGGCAAGGTATTGGCGGGTCTCGCCAAACGGATCGACCGCGAGATCGAGGCAATGTCCCTCGGCCAGCCGGCCGATCTGGATGCAGCCCTCAAGGTCCTTTAGCGAAGGAGATTCCATGTTCGATCTGAGCGGCAAGAAAGCGCTTGTAACTGGCGCATCGGGCGGGTTGGGCGGCGCCATTGCCCGCGCCCTGCACGGCCAGGGTGCCAGCGTAGCGCTCTCGGGTACCAAGATCGCGGCCCTGGAAGAGCTTGCCGGATCGCTGGGCGAGCGCACCCATCTGCTTCCCGCCGATCTTGCCGACCCGGCAGCCTGTGAAAAGCTGATGACCGATGCCGAAGGCGCCATGGGCCAGGTCGATATCCTGGTCAACAATGCGGGCCTCACCCGCGATGCCCTCGGCGTGCGGCTGGGCGACGAGGATTGGCAGAAGGTACTGGACGTCAATCTGACGGCCGGGTTCCGCCTGGCTCGGGCGGCACTGCGCAACATGATGCGCCGGCGCTGGGGCCGCGTCATCGGCATCGGCTCCATCGTTGCCCATACCGGAAATCCCGGCCAGGCGAACTATGCTGCCGCCAAGGCGGGCATGGTCGGCATGTCCAAGGCGCTGGCCGTCGAGGTGGCACCCCGGAACATCACCGTTAACGTCATAGCGCCGGGCTTCATGGTGACGGCCATGACCGACAAGCTGAACGATGCCATCAAGCAGCGCCTGCTGGACCTGATCCCGGTCAAACGCATGGGCAAGCCCGCCGATATCGCTGCCGCAGTTGTTTATTTGGCAAGCGAGGAAGCCAGTTACGTGACCGGCCAGACCTTGCATGTGAACGGCGGAATGGCGATGATATGACCGGTCGCCTGCGAGTCCCGCGCAGGGCTGGCCAAGGGTGGGCGACTATGTTAATGGGACGGCGCTTTTCCGCCCTGCCAGGGGCTGCCACCAATAGAATCTACTCGAGGGTCCCAGAACAATGAGCGATATCGCCGAACGGGTGAAAAAGATTGTCGTCGAGCATCTCGGCGTCGACGCAGCCAAGGTTAACGATGGGGCGAGCTTCATCGACGATCTGGGCGCGGACAGTCTCGACACGGTCGAGCTGGTGATGGCCTTCGAAGAGGAATTCGGCTGTGAAATTCCCGACGATGCCGCCGAAAAGATCTTGACGGTGAAGGATGCGATCGCCTTCATCGAACAACATAAGGCGAACTGAGCAGAGCGCCGGGCGCAGCAGCGCGCCTGGCAAGCAACGCCCGCCGCATCATCCATGCGCCGTGTTGTCGTCACCGGACTAGGACTTGTCTCTCCGCTTGCCAGCGGCGTTGAGGCGACATGGAAACGCCTGATCGCCGGTGAATCGGGCGTGCGCGCCATCCAGTCCATCGATGTGTCCGACCTGCCCAGCAAGATCGCGGGCGAGGTACCGGTGGGCGACGCCGCCAACAATCATTTCAACGCCGATGACTATGTGCCGCCGAAAGACCAGCGCAAGATGGACAAGTTCATTGTCTTCGCGCTCGCGGCCGGCGTGCAGGCGGTCCACGATTCCGGCTGGATGCCGCAGGACGATGATTCGCGCGAACGCACCGGTGTCTTGATCGGCTCGGGCATCGGCGGCCTGCAGGGCATCTACGAGGCTTCCATTATCCTGCATGAAAAGGGGCCGCGGCGGATCTCCCCCTTCTTCATTCCCTCTTCCCTGATCAACCTTGCCTCCGGCCATGTCTCCATCCGCTTTGGCTTCAAGGGGCCAAATCATGCGGTGGTAACGGCCTGTTCCACCGGCGCTCACGCCATCGGCGATGCGGCGCGGCTGATCGCCCTCGACGATGCCGATGTGATGGTGGCGGGTGGTTCGGAAGCCACCATCTGCCGTATCGGGATCGCTGGTTTTGCCGCCTCGCGCGCCCTTTCCACCGGCTTTAACGACACACCGGAGCGCGCCTCGCGCCCCTGGGATCGCGACCGCGACGGTTTCGTCATGGGCGAGGGAGCGGGCGTCGTCGTCCTGGAAGAGCTCGAGCATGCCCGCAAACGCGGCGCCAAGATCTATGGCGAGCTGGTTGGCTATGGCCTCTCGGGCGATGCCTATCACATCACCGCGCCGTCGGAGACAGGCAGCGGCGCCGAGCGCGCGATGCGCGCCGCCCTCAAGCGTGCCGGGCTGAATGCCGAGGATATCGACTACATCAACGCTCATGGCACCTCGACGCCGCTGGGTGACGAGATCGAGTTGCGCGCCGTCAAGCGCGTCTTCGGCGAGGCCGCCTACAAGCTTTCGATGTCGTCGACCAAATCGGCTGTCGGTCACCTGCTGGGCGCAGCCGGCGCGGTTGAATCCATCTTCTCCATCCTGGCCATCCGCGACCAGGTTGTTCCACCGACCCTGAACCTGGACAATCCTTCGGAAGGCTGCGACATCGATCTGGTGCCCAAACAGGCCAAGCGGCGCAAGGTTCGCGCGGCGCTGTCGAACTCCTTCGGTTTCGGCGGCACCAACGCCAGCCTGATCTTCCTCGGCCCTCCCTAGCGGCGGCGCCTCGTGCGCATACTCATTTTGCTGATCGTCATCGTGCTGGTCGGTACGGTCGGCGGGGGAATTCTCTTCTACAAGCAGTGGCATGGCCGCGGCCCACTGACGGTGGCTGCAACCGTGGTGATCGACAACGGCACCAGCGTCACCGGAATTGGCCACCAGCTGGAGGAAGCAGGCGTGGTCGAGGATTACCGGTTGTTCGCCCTCGGCGTGCATCTGTTCTCCGGCGGCCGCCCCTTGCGCGCCGGTGAATACAAGTTCGGCGCCGGCATGAGCGAAGAACAGGTCATGCGCATGATGCTGTCGGGTGCAACGGTCGCCCGGCGCGTCACCGTGCCCGAGGGCTATACGACCGCCCAGGTGCTGAGGCTGGTCAGCGCCGCCGAAGGACTGGTGGGTGAACTGCCACCCGATATCCCGGGCGAGGGGCATCTGTTGCCCGAGACCTATTTCTATACCCGCGGGGAAACCCGCTTCACCATGATCAACCGCATGGCTGACGCCATGCAGCAGGCGCTGCAAAAACTGTGGGACCAGCGCGCCGCCGACCTGCCCTATGACAGCATCGAAAAGGCGCTGGCGCTGGCCTCGATCGTGGAGAAGGAAACTTCTTCGCCCACCGAGCGCGCCCATATCGCCGGGGTCTTCGTCAACCGGCTGCGCAAGGGCATGCCGCTGCAATCCGACCCGACGGTGATCTATGCCGTCACCAACGGCGCCGGACCGCTCGGCCGGCCCATCAGCCTGGCCGACCTTCAGGTCAAGAGCCCCTACAATAGCTACCTCTATAAAGGCCTGCCGCCGGGCCCGATCTGCAATCCGGGCTTGGCCGCAATCCAGGCCGTGCTGCATCCGCTGACGACCAAGGATATCTATTTCGTGGCCGATGGCACGGGCGGCCATGCCTTTGCCGCCACCCTTGCCGACCACAACAAGAATGTGACGGCCTGGCGCAAGATCGAGGCGGCCCTGCCGCAGTCCGACCAAAGCGCTTCGGGCGGCACAGGCACCGCGCTGGCGTCCGATCCAGCGCCCGGCACGCCTGGTTTCGATCCCGCGGGCGGCGCGGCTGCGAGCACGCCGGCCGCGGCCGCCGCGAGCACGACGAATGCGCCGGCGGCGAGCAGCACGGCGCCCGCCGCCGGTACCAGCAAGCCGGCGACGACCACGCCTTAGTATTTTTTGGGCAGGCGGCGCAGCAGCGGATCGATCAGCACCGGCGGCAGCAGCCCGACCAGCCAGGCACCGAAATAGAGCGGCCAAGGGAAGGCGATGCGGGCGCGGTCCGCCGCCAGTCCCCGTTTCACGATCGAGGCCGCATGCTCTGCTGTCATCAGCATCGGCATGGGGAAAGTGTTTGCCGCGGTTATGGCGCTGATGACATAGCCCGGACAAATCACGCTGACGCGCAAGCCCGATTCCCACAGCTCGCCTCGCAACGCTTCGCCCCAGAAGCGGACGGCTGCCTTGCTGGCGCAATAGGCGGGTGCTCCGGGAAATCCCCGGAACGCGGCAAGCGAGCTCATGATCGCGATCTGGCCGCGCCTGCGTTGCTGCATCGCCGGCAACAGCGGCATCACCGAATTGAGCACGCCATGGAGATTGATGGCGAAGATGGCACGCACCTGTTCGGCCGGTTCGGAGCCGCCGCCGGTGCCGGCGGAGATGCCGGCGTTGGCGATGACCAGATCGACCGGATGGCGCCGGTCGCAGTCGCCGAGCCAGCGCTGCATGGCTTGCCTGTCGGCAACGTCGAGAATGCCTTCATCCACCGTGGCACCCGCGGCTCGGCAAAATGCCGCGACCGCTGCAAGACGGGCGCCATTGCGGCCACCAAGGGCAAGATGGACGCCGTCACCTGCATAGGCTTTCGCCAGTGCCGCACCGATGCCGCTGGAAGCGCCGGTGATGACGATCGAGCGGGGCTCTCTCATGGGCAGACCCGGGGGCGTGGAGGCATAGCAGGGACAGGGCATTCTTGCCTGCCATGAGTACGGCGTATACTTTGCGGTCGCCGGCGGCGAATCACAAGCCTCGGGGGGATAATGTCGATCGCCAGCATGACCGGATTCGCGCGCGCCGAGGCGGTGAGCGGCGACCGGCAATGGGTCTGGGAATTGCGCAGCGTCAACGGGCGCGGCCTCGACATCCGCTGCCGCCTGCCGAATGGCTACGATGCCCTGGATCCGATCGTGCGCGCGGCGGTTGCCGAGCGCTGCCGGCGAGGCAATGTCAGCGTCAATCTCACGGAAAACCGCCAGCAACGGCCGCGCCTCAGCATCAACCGCGAGGCGCTGGGCCAGGTGCTGGCGATGGTGGCGGAACTGAAAGACAACGCCGCCATTGCCGCCGCCGCACCCCGCCTCGATGGTTTGCTGGCGCTGCCCGGTGTCATCGAGCGGGTGGACGAGGAGGCCGATCCGGCTAGTGCCATCGAGCTTTTGGGTCGCCGGCTGAACGAAGCGCTGGACGCACTCAAGGCCATGCGGCTTGCCGAGGGTGCCAGGCTGGTTGCTCTCGCTTCAGCCCATATCGACGAGATCGAGCGCCTGACCGAAGCGGCGCGGCGCATCGCGGCCACCCAGCCAGGTGCGATCGCCGGGCGGCTGCGCCTGCAGCTGGAAACCCTGCTTGGGCAATCGCCATTGCCGGGGCCCGATCGCCTGGCTCAGGAGGCAGCCTTGCTGGCCGCCAAAGCCGATGTGCGCGAGGAATTGGACCGGCTCGCCGCCCATATCGGCGCAGTACGCTCGCTGATCCAGGCGGGTGGCGCCATCGGCCGCAAGTTCGATTTCCTCTGCCAGGAATTCAACCGCGAGGCAAATACGCTTTGTTCGAAGGCGGCCGATGTCGAATTGACCCGGCTCGGCCTCGACCTCAAGGTCGCCATCGAGCAGCTGCGCGAACAGGTCCAGAATATCGAATAGGGGATGGCGTGAGCGGCGATAGTGGATTTACCGAGATCAGGCGCCGGGGGCTGATGCTGGTGCTCTCCTCGCCCTCCGGCGCGGGCAAGACGACGCTCTCGCGCAAGCTGCAGGATCAGGAACCCGATCTGCAGATGTCGGTATCCGTCACCACACGGCCAAAGCGGCCGGGCGAGACGGCAGGTATCGATTACCACTTCATCGACAACATGGAGTTCGAGCTGCGCCGCAACCGCAAGGAGCTGCTGGAATGGGCCAAGGTGTTTGGCCACTACTACGGCACGCCGCGTGCACCCGTGGACGCTGCCTTGCATGCCGGCAGGGACGTGCTGTTCGACATCGATTGGCAGGGGACCCAGCAGCTGCAGGAACATGCTCGTACCGACCTGGTCAGCATCTTCATCCTGCCGCCCTCGATGCGCGAGCTGGAACGCCGGCTGAAGAGTCGCGCCCAGGACAGCGCCGAGGAAGTGGCACGCCGCATGGCCAAGGCAGCGGACGAAATGAGCCATTGGGCGGAATACGATTACATCATCGTCAATCTTGACCTGGAGAGCAGTCTCAGGCGCGTCCAGGCGATCCTGCAGGCCGAGCGGCTGAAGCGCGAACGTCAGGTCGGTCTGAATGATTTCGTCAAAGGCCTTCGCGCAGGTCTCTAGGCGCGCGGGGTTTTGGATTCACCAAACGTGCGAGCCAGCGCCGCAAATTCCTCGATAGAAAGTTCTTCGGCCCGTCTCGTCTCGGCAATGCCGGCGGCGGCGAGCAGGCCCGCAGGATCTGGCGCGAGGCTGCGCAGGCTCTGACGCAGCATCTTGCGCCGTTGGCCGAAGGCAGCCGCCGCCACACGTTCCATCAGCACCGGATCGGCGGGCGCCAACGGCAAGGGCCGGGGGATCAACTCGGCCAGGCTCGATGTTACCTTGGGCGGTGGGCTAAAGGCGCGGGGCGGAATATCGAACAGGCGCCGGGCTTGCCAGCGCCATTGAGTTGCGATCGACAGGCGCCCGTAATCCTTGCTGCGCGGCTTGGCGATCAGGCGTTCGACCACCTCGCGCTGGAACATCAGCACCAGGCGCTCGAAGCGCTCGGGTGAAGCCAGCCAGGCGAGCAGCAGAGGCGTTGCGACGTTATAGGGCAGGTTGGCGACAATTCGCCGCGGGGCTTCGCCCAGACGGCCGGCATCGATGCTGAGCGCGTCGCCCGCGATCACCTCGAGCCGCCCGGGATGGGCTTGGGCGATCTCGGCCAGGGCCGGCAGGCAGCGTTCGTCACGCTCGATAACGATAAGGCGTGCCGCACCCTGGGCCAGCAGCGCGCGCGTCAAGCCGCCCGGGCCGGGGCCGATCTCGATCGTCGTTCCGCGCGAAATCTCGCCCGCTGCCCGTGCGATTCGTCCGGTCAGATTTAGGTCGAGAAGAAAGTGTTGGCCCAGCGAACGGCGCGAGCCCAAGCCGTGCCGGGCGATGACCTCGCGCAACGGCGGCAGGGCATCGCCTGGGCTCAAAGGGCCGCGTTGCGGATATCGATAACCGCGGCGCGGCGCAGGTCGCGCAGATAGCCGCGCGCAAGATCGTCAATGCGCGCAGCGACCAGGGCGCGGGCGACGGCTGCGCGGCTTGGCGTTTTGTCCGCCGCCGGCTGGCGTTTGCAGACCATGAAAATGCCAATGCCGGTATCCACCTGCACGGGGGCGCTGATCTGGCCGATGGGCAAGTTGCGTCCCATATCCTTCAGCTCGGGGGGAAGATCGGCGACAGTCGCCGTGCCCAGATCGATCGAGCCCGCCGGCATGATCTCGCCACCCACCTTGTCCATGTCATCGCAATTGGAAATGCGGGCGCGCAGCGCCTGCACCTTGATCAGGGCCGCGTCGATCTGTGCCTTGGGCAGCGTCGAAGGTGCCGAAACAAAGACTTGCTTGAGCGCCACCACGGTATCGTCGGGATCGGCCTTGCCGATGGGCCGGATTCGCCGAACCTGCACGATGTAATAGCCACCGGTACTGCGGATTGGGCCGTCATACTGGCCAGGCGTCATGCCCGTCACCGCATCGGCCAGTTCCTGATCCAATTGGTCGGGCCGTACCCAGCCGACGAGGCCGCCGCTGGTGGCCGAGCGCGACTGGGAAAATTGCGCGGCCAACCGTTCAAAATCCGCGCCTTGGCGCAGCTGGTCCATCAGGCGATCGGCCGATTGGCGAACCGCGGCATCCTGGTCGGGCTGATCGACCGCGAGGAAGATTTCACCGAGCTCGTACTCCGGCTTGCCCAGGCTTTCGCTGACGCGGCGCAGCTCGTCGTCGATATCCTGCTGCGTCACATTGACCTCCGGCCCCAGCTTGGCTGACACCAGCTTGTTCCAGGCGATGGTGGCGGTAGCCTGGTCGGTGAAAGCCTGGGCCACCAGCGGGTCCTGGCGGACTGCGGCATTGAACTGGTCGACGGACAAGCCATTCTGCTGGGCAAGCTGGGTAAGGGCCTGTTCGACTTCCGCCTGGTTGGCGGTAATGCCCTGCGCCCTTGCCTCGGCCCGCTTGATGCGCTCGTCGATCAGGGCACGCAGCACCTGCGGCGCCAAGCGGGCGCGCACCTCCGGCGAATCCTTGAGGCCCGTCGAGCGCATGATGAGCTGCATGCGCACTATCAGATCGATCTTGGAAATCGGATCGTCGTTGACGACCGCGACAATCTGCAGACTGTCCTGGGCCCGCAGGCCCGGGGCGAGTGCGCAGAATCCGGCCAGCGCGGCCAAAGCGAACAAAATCGGTCGATACACGGTCAGGGGCGCTCCAGATGCCAGCCCGCGGCTGGAAGCGCCCGTACTATAGGACCAAGCGCCATCCCGCAACAGGGTCAGAGCGACAGGTTGGAAGTGCCCAAATTCTTCAAGGTGATCAGGAACAGGAAGCGGGTGTCGGGTTCGATCTGATCCGTCGAATAATTGCTTCTTGAACCCAGCAACGAAAGGGCCATGCAGTCGTTCTGCCAGGTGACCCCACCGCCATATTGCAGCGTCGTGCCCGATTCGAGATCCCGCCGGCCGTCTATCTGGATCGACCAGCTATCGTTGATCTTGAAGTGAGCGAAGGCGTTGAACTCCTGCTGCGTGCCCAAGGTCGAGCCGTCATTGATGGAATCGTTCAGGAAGGCATAATCGATGCCTGCGTCGACCGGCCCAACATTGACATGCAT
>DASXQK010000468.1:0-3048 GCA_036493015.1 Dongiaceae bacterium
CAACGGCGTCAACATCACCAAGCTGGAAAGCTACATGGTCGACGGCAATTTCACCGTCGCCCAGTTCTATGCCGATATCGACGGCCATCCCGACCAGCGCTTCGTGCGCCTGGCGCTGGAGGAGCTCGGCTTCTTCTCCCGCGAGGTGCGCATCCTCGGCGTCTATCCGGCGAGCCCCTCCCGCTTCGGCGCCTAGAGAGTTCGCACTTACGCGCTCGGAAATTTCGCAAGCCGCCCTGATTTCCTCTTGCAGGCCGCTGCGGTTGTCCTAGATTGCGCGACAGACGCACGCGCACGTGCCTATGGGCCCGGTGGCCCCGCTGCTCGCAGCGGATCCGACCATCTGATGGTTATGCTACGACGTTTGGCGTCCTTTGTTGGTTTGCCCGGCCGCTTGGCCGAAACCTTTGAGGGACTTCGAGATGGTTGTAGCGCGTCGTGCGCCTCGCCTCCTCTCATCTGAAGCTGCCCGGAAGCGCTGCCGAACGGATTTGGCCGCGGCGGGCTTCTTCCCTCATGGATTCGTCCCAGGCCTCGGGCTTTTCCGCGTGAGGGAACCAAAGCCATGAAGATTCTCGTTCTCCAGCATTGCCCGGTGACGCCGGTGGGCCTCGTCGGCGAGGTACTGCAAAGCCGCGGCGCCGAGCTCGATACGCGCATGCCCCATCACGGCGAGGCCATGCCGGACTCGCCCGCTGGTTATGACGGCCTCGTCGTGCTGGGTGGCCCGCAGCATGCCGGCGACGATGTCAAATATCCGGCCTTTGCGCCGATGCTGGCTTTGATCCGCCAGTTCCACGACCAGGCGAAGCCGGTGCTGGGCGTGTGCCTCGGCGCACAGCTCATCGCGCGTGCCTTCGGTGGTGCCGTGTGGCCCTTCGGCGACTTGGAGATTGGCTATCTGCCGGTGCGCCAGACGCCCACCGGCCGGCGCGATCCGCTGCTGAAGGGCCTGCCCGTCGAAAGCAGGATCATGCAGCTGCATGAAGACAGCTTCGATCTGCCGGCGGGTGCCGCCAGGCTGATGGCCAATGATGTCTGCGCCAATCAGGCAATCAGGGTCGGGCGCACCACCTATGGCTTCCAGTTCCATTTCGAAGTGACCAAAAGCGATGCGGTGAACTTCCCGCGCGATTGCTGGGGCTCGCTGGAGCGCCATTGCGGCGAGATGGCCGAGCTGGCGGCCGCCGACGTGGTGCGCTCGGTCGAGGCGCATTTCGAGGAGGGTGCGCAATGGTGCCGCACCGTCACCGGTCGCTGGCTCGACCTGGTGGTCGAGCGCCACGCCTGGGCGGAAAAGCCGCAGCGCGTGAAGCGGCGGGCTTAGCCGCTAGCGCGTTCCGCCCAGCCAATCATCCACCAGCCGGCGCGCGATGGAATCGCGCCGGGGCAGGCGGAAGGTTTCGTTCTCCGGGGAAGCGAGCAATTCCTCGCGGCTGAACCAGCGCGCGGTCTCCAGCTCCTCGCCATCGACCTGCAGCCTGTCGTGCATCGCGCGGGCGGCAAAACCCAGCATGATGGAGGCGGGGAAGGGCCAGGGCTGCGAGGAGTGATAGGCAACATCGGCGACCGGAATGCCAGCCTCCTCGAACACCTCGCGGCGCACGGTATCTTCCAGGCTCTCGCCCGGTTCCACAAATCCCGCCAGCACGGAATGCATGCCGGGCGGCCATTGCTTCTGGCGGCCCAGCAGGATGCGTCCCTCATGCTCGATGCGCATGATGACGGCCGGGTCGGTGCGCGGATGATGCTCGGCGTTACACGCCGAATTAATGCAGCGGCGCAGATGGCCTGCTTCCCGGCTTTCGGTCGGGCTGCCGCAGACCCCGCAGAAACGATGCCGTTGATGCCAATAGATCAACCCGCGCGCATAGGCGAGCAGCCCGCCCTGGCTGCGCTCGATGATTGGCCCGACGCTGCGCAGATCGGCGAAGCGCGCGCCGGGCAGCGCTGGCGCCTCTTCGCGCTGGGAAAGATCGATGGCGAAATGGGCGACGTTGTCGACCAGGCCAAGCAGCGCCACATCGGGCGCGCCGGCCAGCAGCGACTCCGCATCGCCGCGCGCCAGCATCGCTGCCTTGGGCACTTCGCCCTCGCTCAGCAGGTTCTGGCCGCGCCAGACCGGCAGCAATCGGGAGTTGGGATCGGCCAACAGCCGCGCAAACCAGCCGGCATCGCGCCGCTGCGCGCTCGCCCGGTCTAGTGCCGCGATGACGTAGTAGTTGGTGTCCTGCCTGGGCGTTTGCATGGGGCGCAAACTCGCATGGCGGCGGGCGTTGGGGCAATTGTTTGTGGCGAGATGCGACGGGTCGGGCTGGCGATTCTTGCCACTTTTGCGGCATAATGCGGGCGATTGGGGGAGCCGACGCCGATGCCGATCTACATTCTTGTCCTGCTGCTCGAGATCGCCTGCATCGTGCATATTATGCGCACCGGGCGTGAACGCTTCTGGATCTATATCGTCCTGTTCCTTCCCATGGCGGGCATGCTGGCCTATCTGGCGGCCGAGGTGCTGCCCGATCTGCTGGGCAGCCGCACGGCCCACCGGCTGAATCGCAAGGCCTTCACGGTGCTGGACCCGACCCGGGGCTTGCGCAACCGCCAGGCCGATCTCGAACGCGTCGATACGGTGGAAAATCGCCGCCTGCTGGCCGAGGAGCATGTCGCTCGCGGTGATTTTTCCGCCGCGGCGAAGCTCTACGAAGCCTCTCTGGTGGGCGTGCATCACGACGACATGGCCCTGCTGATGGGCCTCGCCCGCGCCAGGCTCGGCATGCAGAACTATGCCGGCGCGCTCGCGGCGCTGGACACCTTGCGCGACGCTCATCCCAACTTCGAATCCAGCGAAGCGCATCTCATCTATGCCCGCGGGCTCGAGGGCCTGGGCCGCGACGACGAGGCGGAGGCCGAATACGCCCATCTGGTGGGCTATGCCGCGGGCGAGGAAGCACGCTGCCGCTATGGCCAGTTGCTGATGCGCCGGGGAAAAAGCGCGCAAGCCCGCACCGTCTTCGCCGAAGTGCTGAAATATGCAGCCCAGGGATCGCG
>DASXQK010000469.1:0-3008 GCA_036493015.1 Dongiaceae bacterium
CGCCTGGGTGTTCGGAATCATGTTCATACTTTGCGCCGTCAACGGCGTGCGCGCGGCCTTCGCCAAATACCGGCCGTCCAGCACCGCCGACGTCACGACGTTTAGCTGGGAACCGAGGCCGAAGGCCGAGAGATCTGCCGAGGCCGAAGGCCGAGATATCAACTGCGGCCGGAGGCCGAGATATTAACTGCGGCCGAAGGCCGAGAGATTGACCAAGGCGACCAGGCGAAGATCAACCGGTCAGGTAGACGACGCCATCACGAACGGCCAGGGCGATCGGCTTCAGCCGATCGCCGGCGCAGGGGCCGGCGATGCAATGGCCGTCCCCCGGGCGAAACAGCGCGCCATGGGTCGCGCAGACGATGTACTGGCCGCTGTGGTCCAGGAATTGCCCCTCGACCCAATCCAGCGGCCCGCCGGTATGGGGGCAGGAATTGACGTAGCCTGTCACCTCGCCGCCGCGGCGGATGAGGAAGATCGAGCCTTCCTCGCGCTCAAACCCCTTGCTGCCGGGATCGCGGATCTCGTCCAGGCGGCAGAGCGCCTCGCCGCCCGGATTCGGGCTCATGCCGGGCCCGCCTCGCAGACCCAGAACTGGGAATCGAGCAGCGGCCGGCGATGGGCGATGCGCCAGCCGGCGGTGGCCAGCATCGATTCAAAGCCCGCCAGATCGATATCGTTCATCCAGCCATAACCGCGCCGCGCCAGGACGGGCAGCTGCGAATCCCCGATCGGGTATGTGACGATCAGGCGATAGGCGGCCGAGCGCGCAGCGGCGATCAGGGCCGCGGGATCCTGCAGATATTCCAGCAGCCCGAGGGCCGCAATCACCTCGTAATGCCCACCGGGGTAATGCCCGGCGGGAAACGGCCCGTAATTGAGGTCGACGGTCTGGCAATCGGCCGACCAGGCGACCAGGTCGGCCGGCTGATATCGCGCGCCCAGCGGCATGCGCCGGCGCAACTCCATGCGGCCAGCCCCCAGATCCAGCAGATGGGCGCCGGGCGGAACGAAGGCGGCCGCCGCCTTGGCCCGCTCGACCGATCCCGGCTCAAGCGCCTGCCAGTTCGACCAGCGGCTGCCATCGGATCCGCCGGCCTGGCGCAGCGCCTCGACATAGGCGAGCAGATGTTCCTGCGCCGGGGGCATGCCATGAGCCACGTCATGGGGCGGGCGGCGGGCAATATCGCGCGGATAACTGGCCAGGCGATGCTCGCCGGGTGCAAAGCTGAAGACATTGCCGATGGCGGGCGAGGTCACGAAGGGGATCAAGGGCCCGCCCCAATCGTGGAAAGCGAACATGAAGGAAGCAAAGCCATGGCGCGCCAGAATCGCCAGCAGCGTCTGCAGGGCGGCGGGTGCTGCTGCGAATTTCTCCCAGATGATCAGCCGCAGCCGGCCGGAGGCGAGCAGCTTCTGCGCTCCCTGCAGCACCTCGGCCTCCTGCCCCTCGACATCGATCTTCAACACCACGCGGCGCTGATCGTGCTGGGGAAATCGCGCCAGCAGATCGTCGAGGGAAAAAACGTCGACATCGATTGCAGCATTGCTCGCATCGTCGGCGGCCAGGCGATAACCCATGCTGCCGCGGGTAAGTCGCAGGCGTGATTTGCCGCTCACGGCAGCAAGGGCCGCGGGCACTATCGTGATCCGCTGGCCCATGCCATTGGCGGCGATGCTTGCCGCGAGCTGGCGCAGATTGTCCGGCGCGGGCTCGATGGCGAGCACCGGATTGTCGCCCCCCGCGGCGGGCCCAAGGGCGCCTGCCATGGCGGCGCTCAGGCTGATGGCGCCGACATGGGCGCCGGCATCGATGAACAAATCGCCCGGCTTCAGATGCGCATCGATCACCTCGCGGGTCGCACGCTCGAACCCGTCGAAGCGCGTCTCCTGCTGGATCAGATAGCGCAGGCCATGATCGCTCGTGGCCAAAGCGGGATCGAGGGCGAGGGTGAAGCGTGGGATACCATCGCTGCGGCGGCTGGCCGATGGCAGCAGATAAGGCGCGCTGCCTTGGGACGATTCGGGCGCGGCAGCAGCCACGGCATTAATCCCCGGCCGGCCGATTCACGCGTTCGCCCATCACGCTTTGGTTTGCCCCATGGCGCAGAGCAGCTTCCATTCGGTGTCGCTGGCCGGCACGACCGAGAGGCGGCCCTGGCGCACCAGCTTGAACTCGGCGAGCTTCTTTTCGGCCTTCACCTCGGCGAGCGTGACCGGCCGCTTGAGCGGCATGACAGCGGCGATATCCACCATGCCGAAGCGGCCTGTTTCATCGGTGGGATCGGGGTAATACTCCTTCACCACCTCGGCGACGCCGACGATCGAGCGGCTTTCACCCGAGTGATAAAAGAACACCCGGTCGCCCTTCTTCATCGCCTTCATATTGGCGGCGGCCTGGAAATTGCGCACGCCATTCCAGCTCGTGCGCTTGTCGGCCACCAGGTTGTCCCAAGAATAGACCTCGGGTTCGGACTTCACCAGCCAGTGGTTCATCTCATGCTCCCTAAGCTTGGGGATAGACCTTGCGCCAAAGCGAGACACGCACGCTGGCGAACAGGCCGGCGCGGCCATAGGGATCGCCCGCGACGAATTTATCGGCGGCGGCGCGGTCGGGAAAATCCATGACCAGCAGGCTGCCGATCATGCCGGTGCCGGCGTCGTCCAGCAGCGGTCCGGCGAAGACGATCGCAGCACCATGGCCCTTGAGATAGGCCAGATGCGCATCGCGGTTGTCGGCGCGGATCTTGCTGTGGCCGGATTTGTCGAGGCAATAAAGAACGTAATGCATGTGTCTCCCCAAGGCAGGCGGGAAGCCTAGCTTTTCAGCGCGGCGGAGGCCAGTCGCAAGCGCCGGCGGTCCAATGAACCCTCTCCCCGCAATGCGGGGAAAGGGAACCTCAATCGCACCTCGGGACTAAGCCCTCGCTCCGGGCTTCGCGGCCGCCTCGTCCAGCGGCCAGCGGGGCCGCGGGGCGAAATCGAGACCATCGGTCAATCCACGCTGC
>DASXQK010000470.1:0-2938 GCA_036493015.1 Dongiaceae bacterium
CCGCTGCCGGTGCAACCGATGAAAGCCATCGGCGCCATCGCCACGACCCAGGCCGCCCAGACAGCGGTAATCACGGCCGGTGCCGTCTATGGCGCGGCACTCGCGACCGGGTTGATCTGGCTGGTACTGGGTGCAACAGGCACGGCCAAATGGGCTGCACGTATCATGAGCCGGCCGATCATGATCGGCATCGTCCTGGGCCTGGGGCTCAGCTTCATGCTTGACGGCGCAAGGTTGATGGCAAGCGGATGGTGGCTCAGCGGGCTCGCCCTGTTCCTTACGCTGCTTTTGCTGCGCAACCGGATGATTCCCGCCATGTTCCTGCTGTTGGCGGCCGGTGTGGCCCTTGCGCTGATACGCGACCCCGGACTGCTGACTGCGCTCGGCGATGTGCATCCCTCGCCGCATCTGCCCGCCATCGCCCTTGGCGCAATCAGTTGGCATGACATGCTGATCGGGACGGTGTTTCTGGCGATTCCCCAGGTCCCGCTCACCCTGGGTAATGCCGTCCTGGCGATCACGGAAGAGAACAATCGTCTGTTCCCCGATCATGAGGTGAGCGAACGAAAGGTGGCCCTTTCAACCGGCCTCATGAACCTTCTGGGCGGCACGATCGGTGGCGTACCCATGTGTCACGGCGCCGGCGGCATGGCGGGACATGTCGCTTTCGGCGCGCGCACCGGCGGAGCCACGATCATGCTGGGCGGTCTGTTGCTTGTGCTGGCGCTATTTTTCGGTTCTTCCGTCGGCGTGTTCTTTCAGATGGTGCCGCCGGAAATCCTCGGTGTGATTCTGTTCCTGGCCGGCGCACAGCTCGCGCTCGGCTCCTGCGACTTCAGCAAGGACAAGGGCGAACGCTTCGCTACCGTGCTGACTGCCGGTCTTTCGCTATGGAATGTCGGTATCGCCTTTGTGATCGGGCTGGCCGTCTATCACGCCTTGAAGCGCCGCTGGATCAGGCTCTGATCTGGCAGCACTTCGGGCGCGGGGTTCAGCGCAGAAAGGCCAGGATCGTGGCGATCGTCGCCGCGGGCTGCTCTTCCATCAGCCAATGGCCGGAATTGGCGATGACGTCGCCGGTCACATCGCTTGCCACGAAGCGGATATCGGCTGCCATGGCCGTGTTGAAGGATTTCTCCGCGCCGATAGCCAGCACCGGCATCGTCAACTTGCCGTATTGCGCCAGCATCGCCTTGTTGTCAGCGGCATCCTGGGTGAAGGCGGCAAACTGTTCGAAGGCATCATGCATGGCATGGGGGCGGGCGTAGAGGGCGGCGTAGTGATTGCGCGTCTGCTCGTCGATCGCCTTCGGATTGGCCGACAGTTCGTTATAGAAGCGATCGAGATAAATTCGTTCGCGGCCGGCGACCAGACGCTCCACATCGGGCCCGCGGAAATTGAAGTGCCAGAGGCGCGGATCGCGGATGATGATGTCCCAATCGCCGATGCCGGGCAGCGGCGCATCCATCACCACCCAGCGGATTACCCGCGCCTGGTTCTGCACGACAAAGGCGTAGCCCACCATATTGCCGATGTCGTGGGTCACCAGCGCCACCTTGTCGATCTTCAGGTAATCCAGCATGCCCGCGATATCGGCGGCCTGGTTCTTCTTGGTGTAACCCTCGGCGGGATGGGCAGAGAGCCCCATGCCGCGCAGATCGGGAACGATGACGGTGTGATCCTTCATCAGCTCTGTCGCCAGCGGCGCCCACATATCGCCGGTATCGCCGAAGCCATGGATCAGCAACACGGCAGGGCCCTGGCCGCCGATGCGCACATACAGCGTGATCCCGTTGGCCGGGATGTTGCGGGGATGAAAGCCAACAGGAAATGGCTGGGTTTTGGCCAGCGCCGGTACGCCAGCAGCCAGCGCGATGATAAGCAACAGGAAAGCCATGCCAGCGGCGCGGCGCAGGATCGGGGCGATCATCAAGACTGTCTTTCCTTGAAGAAGGGCGCGAGGTTGCGCCGGATGCGGGCTTTGACCGGCTCACTTGCCGCGGGTGCCCTGAATTCCTTGCCAGTCACGCTTTCATAGAGCGCGATGTATTTGCCGGTGAACTCGATCAGGGTTGCTTCCGGTATGGCCGGGATCGGCTCGCGATAGGGATCGCAGCGGGCCGCGATCCACAGGCGCAGGAACTCCTTGTCCAGGTTCTCCGGCTCTTCGCCCCGGCGATGGCGCTCACCATAGCTGGCCGTCTTCCAGTAACGGCTGCTGTCGGGGGTCAGGATCTCGTCGGCCAGGGTAATGTGACCTGCATCGTCAAGACCGAATTCGAATTTGGTATCGACGAGGATCAGGCCCCGTTTGGCGGCCATGGTCCGGCCGCGCTCGAAGAGTTTCAGAGAAAGGGCCGCGACCTCGTCCCATTGCGCTTGCCTCAGGAGGCCGCGTTCGACGATCTCCGCCGGGCTGACGGGCGCATCATGGCTGCCCGCCGCGGCCTTGGTCGTGGGCGTGATCACCGTTCCCGGCAGCTTGTCGTTCTTGCGCAGGCCATCGGGCAGATGAAGGCCATACATGGCGCGCCGCCCGTCGCGATACATGGGCCAGATCGAGGTTTCGGTCGAGCCGGTCAGATAGTCACGGACTACCATCTCCACCGGGAGCATCGCGAGCCTGCGACCAACGACCACATTGGGATCGGGATAGCCGAGCACATGATTGGCGGCGATATCTGCCGTCGCCTCGAACCAGAACCGCGCAATCTGGGTCAAAAGCTCGCCCTTGAAAGGCACGGCCGCCAGGATCTGGTCGAAGGCACTCTGCCGGTCGGTCGAAATCAGGATCCGCCTGCCGTCGGGCAGGTCGTAATTCTCGCGCACCTTGCCGCGGTAATAGCCCGGCAGTTCGGGGAACTCGGCCTCGGTCAGCACACCGGGAATGGCGGCGCGGATGGTGTCGGCGGAGATCATGGGCAGCAGGGCTCACGCA
>DASXQK010000471.1:0-10998 GCA_036493015.1 Dongiaceae bacterium
TTTTGTCTGCGGTTATGATTCCGGCTTTGGCCACAAGCCCGGCCCGGGCATGGTCGAGGCCTTCTGCCGCGAGGTCAAATTGCCGGCCAAGGCGGTGGCCGTGGTGGGGGATTCGCCCCACGACCTCGACATGGCGCGAAGTGCGGGTGCGGGTCTTGCCATCGGCGTGCTCACCGGTGTCAGCCCGCGCGAGCTTCTGACCCTGCATGCCGATCTGGTGCTGGACAGCATCGCCGATTTGGAAACCGCGCTGGAATTGCCAGCCTAGCTCACCAGCCGGTTCGCGATATTTGCTGAGGGACTAAAACGCCGCGTCGGCGTCGCGGCGGCGGCGAGGGCGCCGGCCACTGGCAGCGGGATCGGCAGTGAGCCCGCCGGCCGAAGTGCCGGCTGTGAGCTTGCCCAACCTCTCGGCGATGTCGACCAGCGTCGGTTTGCCACCCGGCACATGCTCGGCGAGGGCATCGCGCATCGCTTCGATATGCGCGGGTGTCGTGCCGCAACATCCTCCGATGATCCGCGCCCCGGCATCGCGTGCGAGCCTGGCATAATCAGCCATCAGCGAGGGTGTGCCGTCATAGCGGATCTGGCTCTCGACGAAATAGGGCACGCCGCAATTGCCCTTGGCGATGATGACGTCATCGGGGCGTGCGGCATCGCCGATATTGACCAGGGCAGCCACCAGCTCCGCGGCACCCGTGCCGCAATTGGCGCCATAGCCCAGCGGCTTCGGCGACAATTCATGGGCCATGCCGGCCAACTCCGCCGGCGACAGGCCCATCATGGTACGTCCATTGGTATCGAAGCTCATGGTGGTGACGAAAGCCAGGCCGGTCGAGGCAGCGCCCGCAACCGCGGCGGCCACTTCCTCGCGTGCCGACATGGTCTCGATCCAGAGTACGTCGACGCCGCCTTCGGCGAGCCCCTGGGCCTGTTTGGCGAATTCTGCCGTTGCCGTCTCGGGCGTCAGCGCCCCCAGCGGCTCGAACAGCTCGCCGGAAGGGCCGATGGAGCCCGCCACGATGATCGGCCGGCCGGCGCGATCGGCCACGCGTCGCGCGATGCGGGCGGCTTCGCGATTGATCTCATGCACCCGGTCTTGGGCCTTGTGCAGCTTGAGGCGATAGGAGGTGCCCCCGAAGGTGTTGGTCAGGATGATGTCGGAGCCCGCATCGACCCAGCCCTGATGCAGGGCTTCGATGCGATCAGGATGTTCGAAATTCCATAGCTCCGGCGCGTCGCCGGACATGAGGCCGGCGGCGAACAGGTTGGTTCCGGTCGCCCCGTCGGCGATCAGATAGGGGCGTTCGGCCAGCAATTGCTGCAAGCGGTTGGACATGGTTGGAAATTAGTCTTCCGCCCGGCCCGTTGCAACCCATGGGCAACCGGGAAGCGGAACAAAGTCCGCCATTCAGCCCTTCAAACCAGAGTGCCCACTTAATATTGCCACCTAGGTTCGCATGCCAGGAAAACCCGGTTTTGTCCTGCCTTTGACCACGGCGCCGATGGAAGCGCAGCTGGCGAGCGCGTTGCCGGATGACGGGCGTGACTGGCAATACGAACCTAAATGGGATGGCTTTCGCTGTCTTGCCTTCAAGAACGGGGACTCTATCGATCTGCGGGCCAAATCCGGCAAGCCGCTTGGCCGCTATTTTCCGGAAGTCCTGGCGATGCTGCGCGATTTCGATGGCGGGACGTTCGTGCTCGATGGCGAGCTGGTAATCGAACGCGCCGGAACGTTCGAGTTCGACGCGTTGCAAACGCGCCTGCACCCCGCAGAAAGCCGGATCCGCAAGCTCGCCGGCGAAACTCCGGCCACGTTCCTGGCCTTCGATATCCTCGCCGGCGCGGATGGCGAGCCGCTGCTCGACAAGCCGCTCGCAACGCGCCGCCGGATTCTCGAGCGCCTGCTGAAAAGCAAGGACAAGCCGGAGCGGTTGGTCCTGTCGCAATTCACCCTCGATCGCGCCAAGGCCAGACGCTGGATCGCCAAAGCGGGTCACGGATCCACCGATGGCGTGGTGGCCAAGCTGCGCACGGATAACTATCACCCCGGCGAACGCTGCATGGTGAAGGTGAAGCGGATAAGGACTGCCGATTGCGTGGTCGGCGGTTTCCGGTATTTGCAGGGCAGCCGCCAGGTGGGATCGCTGCTGCTCGGCCTCTACGATGACCAGGGGCTGCTGAACCATGTCGGATTCACGTCTTCATTTCATCGGGAAGATCGCCCAGGACTCACGAAGAAACTGAAGGCGATTGCCGGCGGAGCAGGCTTTACCGGCAAGGCGCCCGGCGGCCCCAGCCGCTGGAGCACCGATCGCAGCGCGGCATGGATGGCGGTGAAACCGATCCTGGTCGTTGAAGTCCGGTTCGACCAGATCACCGGCGGACGTTTTCGCCACGGCACGAAGCTGCTGCGCTGGCGGCCGGATAAACGGCCGCGCCAATGCACCTGCGATCAGATTACCGGCTAGGGCGAGCGGCAACTGTCACTAGCCTTCCCGAAGTTCCAGCAGGATGTTAGCGTTCGCACCGATCAATCGAGAATGCGTCCGCGCAATCTCAGCCGGAACTCCTTCCGTCGAACAGGGGCGGCGGGAAAATGCGCGTTCTGAGGAGGACTGAATCATGGATGAGTGGCAGAAGAGAATTCAAACTATCCTCGATGACCACGTCAAACGCGGTGTCGTGGGCGTGTCGCTGGCAATCAGCCGTCCCGGTGGAGAGATCACTCACTTCACCAGCGGGCTCAGCGAGAAGTTCAAGAAAATGCCCATGCGGCGGGATCACGTCTTCCGCATTGCGAGCTGCACCAAGACCTTCATCGCCACGGGCCTTCACCTTCTGTGCGAAGACGGCAAGGTCGACCTCGACGAGCCGATCGCCCGCTGGTTTCCGGATATTCCCAAATCGGGCGAAATGCCGGTCAGGATCCTGTTGAACCATCGAAGCGGTCTGCCTGACTTCGAAACCTCGATGCCGATGATCTCCACCAAGGTGTGGACCGGCGAAGAGATCGTCAAATTTGCCTTTGCCCATGGCGTGCGCAAGGAGCCATGGCACGGCATGGAGTATTCCAACACCGGCTACATCCTGGCCGGCCTCATCATCGAACGGGAAACCGGGCGGGACTATGCCCAGCATCTGCGCCGCCGGATTTTCGAGCCCCTCGGCATGAACGATACCTGGGTCGGCACCTATGAGAAATTCCCGCTGGTCCGCGAAGCGCGGGGCTACATGCATGCCGATGACGACGCCAAGCCGCAATGGGATGTCAGCGGCGCCGGCGATCCGGTGGATGGCGTGTGGGATTCGACGGAGTGGTTTCCGCTCTCCGGCGCCAATGCGGCGGGCGACATGGTGTCAACGCCTCATGATGCAGTCGTGTTTCTGAACGCGTTATTCGGCGGGCGCATTCTGGGCGCCAAGCAACTTGCCGAGATGAAGGACAAGATCAAGCCCGCAAGCTTTCCCGGATCGAACGTGGTGGCCAATGGCCACGGCCTGCTCGTCATGCGCTACGGCGATATCGAGGTGAAAGGCCATCTGGGCCAGATACCCGGCCATACCAGCATCATGGGCCGCGACGAGGCGAGCGGCGTCACCGCCATGCTTATCCAGAATTCCGGCGCCGGCGATTTCGAATCCTTTTACCTCAAAGGCGTCAACGAGCCGGTGGACAAGATCTTCCATGCGGCACGGGAAGGCTTGCGCTGAAGCGCGCGCGATAGTTTGCGAGACCGGTATCGGGCGACGGGCGCCCTGCGGCAACTCTCCGGCGATTATGCGCGCGGGCTGCTCCATCCGGGCGCGCAGGGCGCGGCTTTCGGCCCCGTGATGGCGTCCAAAAGCTCCCCGTTCGCAATTGACAAAGGCGACATGCTGCCGGAGTATTTTTCGTGCTCCCGAGCCCGCGCCTCTTGCAACAGCCCCATCGGCCCTGCGCCGCGTGCTCGTGGCAGTCCAACATCCGCCTTCGTTCCTGACGGCGGCAACCCAAAGGGAAGCGGACATGGCCAAGGATCAACCGTCAAATCGGCAGACCGGCTTCAACATCACCCGCCGGCAGCTGCTGGCCGCCACCGGCCTGGCGGGCCTCGCCATTTCGGGTCTGCCTCTGGTTGCAGGGGCCGATACGCCCCAGAAGGGTGGCACGCTGAAGATCGGCCGCTACGCCGATGCCGTCTCCTTCGATCCCGTCTTCCCCACCGACAACATGTCGATCTGGGCCAAGCTCCTGATCTTCCAGATGCTGATCCGCAGCGATGAGACCGGTACCAAATTGGTCCCTGATCTGGCGGAAAGCTGGGATGTATCGGACGATAAATTGACCTTCACCTTCCATCTGCGCAAGACGGCGACCTTCTCCGACGGCGCGCCGGTCAAGGCCAGCGACGCCAAATTTTCGATCAACCGCATGGTGACTGTCGACGGTTCGCCCTGGGCCTCGATGTTGCCGAAAATGCAGATGGAGACGCCGGACGACCACACACTTGTCTGCAAGCTCGCCCAGCCTTGGGGGCCGTTCCTCGAGGATATTTCGGTGCATGGTACCTGCGTGCTGCCTGAGGCCTATTTCAAGCAGGTCGGCGACAAGGCTTTCGGCGACAAGCCCATGGGCTCCGGACCGTTCCAGCTTACCGAATGGACGAAGGGCGAGCGGATCGTGCTGAAGCGCAATCCGCATTTCTGGGACCCCAGCCGGCCCTATCTCGACGAGGTTCAGTTCCTGGTTCTGGCAGACGACAACATCCGGATGTTGAAGCTTCAGACGGGCGAGATCGATGTCGCCCAAGACGTGCCCTATAACCAGATCGACAAGCTGATGGCGATGCCGAATTTGCAGATTCAGCTCAACACCTATTACCGGATCGACTGGATTCAGTTCAACGAGAAGGTGGACAAGTTCCAGGACGTGAAGGTGCGCCAGGCGATCAACTGGGCGGTCGACAAGGAAGGCATCATCAAGTCGGTATTGTTCGGCCATGGCGAAGTGCCGACCACGTTCCTGCCCAAGATGCGCGACGCCGATACGCAAACCGCGCCCTATGGCTACGATGTCGCCAAGGCGAAGCAGCTGATGTCCGAAAGCAAGTTTCCCCAGGGCTTCAAATCGAAGCTCAGCGTCTCTTCCGGCGATACGATCGGCGCTCAGGTTGCCGTCATCGTGCAGGCGCAGCTGGCGGCGATCGGTATCCAGGTCGAGGTGGTGCAGCTCGAGAGCAATACCCAATACGCCCAGCTCGCCACCGGCGAATACGAGATGGCCGAAGGCTACATGACCAGCGACATCATCGATCCCTCGGAACTGACGGGTTATGCCGGCGCGGGTGATGAGGGAACCTCGGCGGTCTGGACGTTCTACAACAACGCGGATGTCAACAAATTGGCGACGCAGGCGCTGAGCGAGACGGATCCGGCCAAGCGCACGCAGATATATCTGGCGATGCAGCAGCAGATTCATGCCGATGCACCTTATCTCTGGTTGTACTGGTCGCCGGCGCGTACGGCGATCGCCAAGAACGTCCATGGATTCTCGGTGCTGCCGACCGGCAATTACTGGGTCGAGAATGTGTGGAAGTCTTCGTGATCGCCGGAGCTGATCGGACAGGTCGTCTCGGCCAAAGTTGACAGCATGCGCAGTCGGCTGAAGGCAGGCGTCGGGGCGCCGCCAGGGCAGCCCCGTCTGGGGTAGTCATGGGCGCGTTCCTGCTGCGACGGATTGCGCTTCTGGTGCCGGTCGTCATCGGCATCACGCTGGCGGTCTTTTTCCTGATCCGGCTGATCCCCGGCGATCCGGCCCGCACATTGCTGGGCATTCACGCCACGCCCGAGCTCATCGCCCAGGTTCGGCACACGCTTGGCCTCGACCGGTCCGTGGGCATTCAGTATCTGATATTCATGAAGTCCCTGGTCCAGGGCGATCTAGGGCATTCCTATTTCTTCAGCTCGCCGGTCTCCAGCCTTGTGCTCGCCCGCCTGCCGCCGACCTTGTTCCTGCTGGCCTATGCAACCGCACTCACGGTCCTGATCGCCTTTCCCGCCGCCATCCTGGCAGCACTCAGGCCAAACTCGATCTGGGACCAGGCGGTGCGTATCGCCTCGATCTTCGGCATCGGCCTGCCCGGATACTGGCTGGGCGTGGTGCTGGTGTATGCCTTCGCCATCGCATTGCCGATCCTGCCGGTGGCGGGATATGGCGAGAATCTCGGCGAGCATTTCACCTTCCTGCTGCTGCCGGCCCTGACCATTGCCGTCAGCCTGGTGCCGCTCGTGCTGCGGGCCTTGCGGGCCAGCGTCATGGAGACCCTGCGGGCGGGGTATGTGGATACCGCGCGGGCCAAGGGTCTGGCGCCTCGGCTGGTATTGCGCCGCCACGTCGTGCGCAACGCGCTGATGCCGGCGATTACGGTGCTGGCGCTTAATATCGGCTATCTCATCGGCGGCACGGTGATCATCGAGAATGTCTTCGCGATTCCCGGGCTCGGCAGCTTGATGATCATCTCCATCGGCACGCGTGACTATCCCACGATCCAGGCCATCACCCTTGTCTTCGCCGTTCTCGTGGTCTTGATCAATCTTGCAACCGACCTGGTCTATGCCGCCCTCGATCCGCGCCTCCGGGCGGAAATCCGATGACGGCGGCAGCGGTTCCCTCTGGTAAACGACCGAGACGCCGGTTTTTCCGGCGCCGCCCGCCGCGCACGCTTTTGATCGGCGGCTTGATGATCGTGTTCTGGGTCGTCCTTGCCATCTTTGGCCCTCTGATCTGGAACGCGGATCCAACGGCACTCCATCTCGACGCCTCGCTGCTGCCGCCCAGCCTCGACCATCCGTTCGGGACCGACAATCTCGGCCGCGACGTGCTGCTGCGCATCATCCATGGTGCTGCCATCGACCTGCAGATCGGATTGTTCACGGTATTGCCGGCTCTAACCATCGGCAGCATCGTCGGGGGGCTTGCCGGCTATTACGGCTCGCTGGCCGATCTTGCCGTGATGCGGCTGGTCGATATCGTCGTGGCGTTTCCCTTCTTCGTCCTGGTGATCGCGATCATCGCCGTGCTCGGGCCCGGTCTTATCAACATGTACATCGCGGTCGGCCTGGTGGGCTGGGTCAGCTATGCCCGCGTCGTACGTGCCGAGATGATGGTTGCCAAGCAGATGGATTACACCCGCGCCGCCCGCGTGCTTGGCTTCTCCGATGCCCGGATCCTGATCCGCCATCTGTTGCCGAATGTGATCGTGCAGGCTCTGATCTATTCGACCTCGGATTTCATCCTGGGAATCCTGTTGGGCAGTTCGCTTGGCTTCCTTGGGCTGGGCGCACAGCCGCCGGCACCCGAATGGGGCGTGATGATCGCCGAGGGATACAGCTTCCTTGCCCGCGCGCCCTGGATCAGCGCGCTGCCCGGGCTGGTGATCGTGGCTCTCGCCGCCGCCTTCAGTCTGTTTGGCGACGGCCTCGCCGATTACCTGCGCCCCGAAATCGACAACTGACCCCGCCATCGACAATGAGCGTGACGGGACAACAAGCGACGGGCGGCGAGGCGAGGACACCGGGTGCGACAGCACCCGGCGTCTTGAGCGTACGCGATCTCTCGGTTTCCTATCGCCGGGGCGGGCGGACCCTTGGCGTCGTCAATGGCGTTTCTTTCGAGGTACAGCCCGGAGAAATATTCGGCCTGGTTGGTGAATCAGGATCGGGCAAGAGCACCGTGATCCGGTCGCTGATCAAGCTTCTGCCCGCCAACGCGGTGATCGAGGGCGGCGACGTGACGTTCGCCGGGCGCTCGCTGCTGGCCTTGCGCGAACGGGAGATGCAGGCAATCCGTGGCCGCGACATCGGCATGGTCTTTCAGGACCCGCTCAACTCGCTCAATCCTGTCATGACCGCGGGCGAGCAAATCGGCGAAACACTGAGGGGTGCCGATGACTCCGGCCGATCTCGCCGCGAAAGGATTCTGGCGGCCATGCGGCTGGTCCACATCCCCGAGCCCGACCGCCTCTACAATGCCTATCCCCATGAACTCTCGGGCGGCTTGCGCCAGCGCGTGGCGATCGCCATCGCCCTGGTTGCCTCGCCCAAGCTGCTGCTTGCCGACGAGCCGACGACGGCGCTCGATGTGACGATCCAGGACCAGATCCTGAAACTCCTCATCGAACTGCGGGGCCGGCTTGGCACCAGCGTGATCCTGGTGACTCACGACCTCGGGATTGTTGCCCAGACCTGCCAGAAGGTCGCCGTGCTCTATGCCGGAAGGATCGTCGAAAGCGGCCCGGTCGAGCGCATTTTCGCCCGGCCGGCGCATCCCTATACGGCAGGCCTGCTGCAATCGATTCCGCGCGGGCCTGCCAGCGAAGGACGGCTGAAGGGAATTGGCGGCACGCCGCCCAGTCTGGACAGCATTCCGGCAGGCTGTCCCTTTCATCCGCGCTGCCGCTTCGCGATTGCGGCTTGCCGGGAAAATCGTCCGCCCCTTGTTTCCCATGAAGGAAGCCATCTCAGCGCCTGCATCAGGCATGGCGAGTTGACGGAGCTTCTTCGTGGCTAGCCCGATCCTGAAGCTAGATCATGTGATCAAGCGCTATCCGCTCGCCCGCAGCTTCGCGGCCCTTCTCGCCATGAAACCGCGCCCGGTGCTGAAGGCGGTAAGCGATGTCTCCTTCGCAATCGAGGCGGGCGAGACATTCGGCCTCGTGGGTGAATCGGGCTGCGGCAAGAGCACGCTGGGGCGGCTCATCGTCGGCCTGGGCGCGCCGGATGGCGGCAGCGTCAGTTTCCAGGGCCATGACATTCATCTCGGCAGCCGGCGCGAGCGGCGTAGCCTGCACCGGCAGATTCAAATGGTTTTCCAGGATCCCTATGCCTCGCTCAATCCCCGCATGACCATCGGCCAGGCGCTCGCCGAGCCCCTGCGCGTTCATGGCATTGTGGTGTCTTCGAAGATCGCGAGCGAGGTAGATCGCCTGCTGGCCCAAGTCGGGCTTTCCGCGGACTATGCCGGCCGCTATCCCTTCGAGCTTTCGGGCGGTCAGCGCCAACGGGTCGCCATCGCCCGGGCATTGTCGGTCAGGCCTGCCGTGCTGGTGGCCGATGAAGCCGTCTCCGGCCTCGACGTCTCGATCCAGGCCCAGGTGCTGAACCTGCTGGTCGAGCTTCGTGATGGGCTCGGTTTGACCATGGTGTTCATCTCCCACGATCTGGGGGTGGTCGAATATCTCAGCAATCGCATCGCCGTCATGTATCTCGGGCGGATCGTGGAACTCGGCCCCGCTACGGCGGTCTTTCGGCGAGCCGGGCACCCTTACACCCAAGCGCTGATCCGCGCCATTCCTGCCCCCGACCCGACAAAGAAATCGGGCGGTGCTGCGGTGAGCGGCGATCTGCCGAGCGCGGTCAACCCGCCTTCGGGCTGCGTATTCCGGACCCGCTGCCCAAAAGCCCAGGCGATCTGCACGACCCTGCCGCCGATCGTTCCGCTGGGCGAAGGACATTGGGCAGCTTGTCATTTTGCGGGAGCTCTTCCCGATCATACGCAAAGCCGGCCGGCGGCTAATAACACGCAAGAAGTTCGCTTCAAGTAAGAGGAGTGACGATGAAGATCTACATCAGCGCCGACATCGAAGGCATCGCCGGAATCTCCCATTGGGACGAAGCGAGAAAGGCCCATGCGACATATCCGGAATTTCGCGCCGAGATGACGGAGGAGGTGGTGGCGGCGTGCGATGGCGCGATCGGTGCCGGCGCCAAGGAGATCATGATCAAGGACGCTCATGATACGGGGCGCAACATCATCGCCGCCAGGCTGCCCGACTGCGCAAAGCTGATACGGGCATGGAGCGGCCATCCCCTGGCCATGGTCCAGGAAATCGACAAGACTTTCGATGCGCTCGTCCTGATCGGCTACCACTCGAAGGCCGGAACCCAGGATAACCCGCTCGCCCATACGCTGACGCTCGATATCGCCGGCCTTCGGTTGAATGGCGAGCTCTGCTCGGAATTCCGCCTGCACAGCTATGCAGCCGCGCTCTATGGCGTGCCGGTTGTCTTTCTTTCCGGCGACAAGGGGATTTGTGCCGAAGCGGCGGCGCTGATCCCGTCGATGAAGCCGGTGGCGGTCAGCGAGGGGCGCGGCCCCTCAACCATCAGCATTGCGCCAGCGCTGGCCCAGCGCCTGATCCGCGAAGGTGTTGCCGAATCACTGAAAGGCGATCTCTCGCGCTTCAAGATCAAGCTTCCGGAGAGCTTTGTGCTCGAGATAACCTTCGCCAACCCTGTCGACGCCTACCGCGCGGCCTGGTATCCGGGCGCGCGGCAGAGCGGGCCGCAAACCGTGCATTTCGAGAGCAGGGATTATTTTGAAGTGCTGCGCGCGATCCGGTTCATCATGTGATGATCGGCATCATTTTTAGAGGGGGACTGCCATGAAGCGCGTTCTTTTTATTGCCGCCTGCGCCTCGTTGATTGCCGTCAATTCTCCGGCGGTTGCGCAGTCGCAACTCATCACCACGCATCGTATTCCGGCGGCCCTGGCACTGGAGGCCGTCGGCCAGGCGGTCGCAACATGCACCCAGCGCGGCTTTTTCGAGACGGCCGTGCTGGTGGATGCCGATGGCGTGCGCCAGGCATTGCTGCGCGGCGATGGTTCGGGTCCCCATTCCCTCGATAGCGCCTTCAGCAAGGCTTACACGAGCGCTACAATGAGGACGAATACCGAAGCGGTGGTCGAGCGCGCCAAGACCGATCCCATCGTCATCAATATCGTCAGCAAGATGCCCAACATGTTGCTCGATGGCGGCGGCGTGGTCATCAAGCTGAACGGCGAAGTGATCGGCGCCATCGCGGCCTCGGGCGCGCCAGATGGCAAGGTCGACGAGGCCTGCGCCCAGGCAGGCCTCGACAGGATCATGGACCGGTTGCAGTAACCCTTGCCGCCTATCCCCAGAAGATGAAATAGCCGGCAAGGCAGGAGGCAATGCCGCCTGCCAGCGCCAG
>DASXQK010000472.1:0-2120 GCA_036493015.1 Dongiaceae bacterium
GAGATCGAGATGGGCCACCTGGCCCAGCGCATGGACACCGGCATCGGTGCGCCCGGCGGCGGCAAGACTGGGGCGCTCGGCAGCAAACGCGAACACCGCCTCTTCGATCGCCTGCTGGATCGAGGGTCCGTTCTCCTGGCGCTGCCAGCCGACATAGCCGGTGCCGTCATATTCGATCAGCAGGCGAAACCGCGTCATGGCAGCCCCATCACGGCAAAACCGTGCCGGCCGGAAGGCGGAAGCCCCGCAGGAAGGACGCCGAATCCATCGCTGCCTTGCCGGGGCGCTGGACCTGCAGCAAGCGAAGGGCGTCCCGGCCACAGGCAATCGTCAGGCGGTCGTCGAGCAGCGCGCCTGGTGCAGCACTGCCCTCGGCAGGTTCGGCTTCCAGCACCTTGATGCGCTCGCCCGCCATCTCGCACCAGGCCGCCGGCACCGGGCTGAAAGCCCGCACCCGGCGCTGCAGATCGCTGGCTGCCTCGCGCCAATCCAGCCGTTCTTCCTGGCGGGTGAGCTTGGCCGCATATGTGGCGCCCTCGGCGGGCTGCGGCCTTGGCGTCAACTTCCCGCTCGCCACTTGCGCCAGGGCGCTCACGATCAGTTGCGCGCCGCGAGCAGCCAGACGGTCATGGAGGCTGCCGCCCGTGTCGTCTGGCTCGATGGGGGTCCGCTCGCTCAACAGGATCGCGCCGGTATCGAGCCCCCGATCCATCTGCATGATGGTGATGCCCGTCTCATTGTCGCCGGCGAGGATCGCCCGTTGAATGGGTGCCGCCCCGCGCCAGCGCGGCAGCAACGAGGCATGTATATTCAGGCAGCCGAACCGCGGCGCCTGAAGGATATCCTGCGGCAGGATCAAGCCATAAGCGGCGACGACGGCGGCATCAAGGTTGAGTGCCGCGAAAGCCGCCTGCTCCGCTGGATCGCGCAGGCTGCGGGGCGTGCGCACCGGCAGTTCTTTCGTCTCAGCCAGCGCCTGGACCGGCGAAGGCCGCGGCTTCTGCCCGCGCCCGGCGGGCCGTGGCGGCTGGCTATAGACGGCGGCAATGTCATGGCCCGCGGTGAGCAGCGCTTCGAGCGCAAGGCGGGCGAAATCGGGCGTGCCCATGAAGGCGAGTCGCAGGCGAGCCATGGTGCCCGCCCTCGCCTAAACAGCAACCGTGGCGGTCTTCTTCGCCTTGACCAGCTTGCGCAGGATGATGTTGCGCTTGAGGGCTGTCAGATGGTCGACGAACAGGACGCCATCGAGATGGTCCATCTCGTGCTGGATGCATGTCGCCAGCATGCCTTCGGCCTCCAGTTCGCGGATCTCGTTCTGGTGGTCGAGGTAGCGCACCTTGATCGCCCTCGGGCGCACGACATCGGCGTAGTGCTCCGGCAGCGACAGGCAACCTTCGTTGAATACGGCATCCTCGTCGCTGACCCAGATCAGCTCGGGATTGGCCATTTTCAGTGCCGCCGGCTTGTCACCCTCATGCGCGACATCGACGACGATGATCCGCTGGGCGATGCCGACCTGGGGTGCTGCAAGCCCGATGCCGGGGGCGGCATACATCGTCTCCAGCATGTTTTCCATGAGACGGGCAATTTTCGCATCCACCCGCGTCACCGGCCTGCATTTCACTTTCAGCCGCGGATCGGGTGCCACGATGATGTCGAGCTTGGCCATGACCGGATTACCTATGGCCTGATTCCGGCGCCGTCAATAGGATGGCGGCCATGGATTCGCAGCTTGTGATTCTGCTGATTCTGGCTGCGGTTATCGTGCTGCTGGCTATGCTGCTGCTGCGTGCCAGAAGTGGCGGCAGCGGGGTCGCCGAGATCGCCGGGCGACTCGACCAGATGGCACAGAGCCAGGCGGCACAGCAGACGGCCCTCGATCAGCGCCTGCAGGCCCAGGAACGCAATCTCGCGCGTGCGGTAGAAGAGAGGTTGGGCGACCTCAACAAGCGCGTCGGCGACAAGCTGCAGGAATCGACCGAGAAGGCCGGCAAGTCGCTGAGCGATCTGGCGGCCCGATTGGCCGTCATCGATCGCGCCCAGGCGAATATCATGGAATTGTCGGGCCAGGTGGTGGGGCTGCAGAACATCCTCTCCAACAAACAGGCCCGTGGCGCGTT
>DASXQK010000473.1:0-21132 GCA_036493015.1 Dongiaceae bacterium
TGGCCTGTGCAATCGTGACAATTTGAAGTCGGGAAAAACCGCCGCGCTGCTTGCCCTTTATGCGACAATTTCCTATGTAGAGTGATGCGGGCGACCATCTAGCGCAATCCCCCGGCCGGGTCCAGCCGCGGACGAATGGCCGACGAAGATGCGGACTGCGGACCTATCCGAACAAGAGGCGTACCAGGGAGTCATGGGCGGCAGCTTTCAGTTCATAGACATCATCGTTTTTGCGGTGATCGCGGTGTTTCTGGTGTTGCGGTTGCGCAGCGTGCTGGGCCGGCGTACCGGCACCGAGCAGCGCCGCGACCCCTTCGCCGGTGCCCCCGCCAACGACCAGCCGGTGCGCCGCGAGGCGCCGGCGGCAGTGCCCGATCTTTCAGCCAAGCCCGCAATTGCAGCCCCCGGCGCTCCAGCGGACAACACCCCGCAAACGCCGCTCGCCAAGGGGCTTGGCGCAATTCGCGAGGCCGATTCCAGCTTTGATGACGCGCATTTCCTTGCCGGCTGCCGCGCCGCGTTCGAAATGATCGTCAATGCCTTTGCCGCTGGCGATTCAGGGGCGCTGCGTCCGCTGCTGAGCGACGATGTTTTCGCCAATTTCAACGGAGCGATCGAGGAGCGGCGCAAGGCCGGCCATATGCATACCACCACCGTCGTCGGCATCCGGTCGGTGGATCTGCTGGAAGCGGAGCTGCAAAACCACAACGCCGTGCTGACAGTCAAGATCGTCTCGGATCAGATCAATGTCACCCGGGATTCGGTCGGCCGCGTGGTCGATGGCGATGCCGCCGGCGTGGTGCCGGTGACCGATATCTGGACCTTCTCGCGCAATACGCGCTCACGCGACCCCAATTGGACCCTGGTCGCTACCCGCAGCCCGACCTGAAGCAACGATGACGCACCGGATAGGCGCGCTGCTGTTACTTCTGCTGGCGGCTGCCTGTACCGCGCCGGCGGAACGCTACGTTCCCGGTCCCAATGCGGTGACCATCGCCTCGGGCCTGCAGCTTCAGCCGGTCACCTTCGCCGATCTGCCGGATTGGAACAGCGGCCGGCAATCGGAGGCGCTGATCGCCTTTCGCCGCTCCTGCCGCAAACTCATCAGCCTGCCGGCCAACGCACCCGTCGGCCCTGACGGGTTTGCCGGCCAGGCATCGGATTGGCTGGCCGCCTGCCGCTCTGCCAATATCATAGGCAAAGACGAAGACGACAGCGCGCGATTGTTCTTCCAGCATCTCTTCCGGCCCTATCGGCTGAGCGATTCCAACAACGGCGATCAGGGCCTTCTGACCGGTTACTACCTGCCGCGGGTGCGCGGCTCGCGCGACCACCGGCCAGGCTTTGACGTGCCGCTCTATCACCGGCCCGCCGATCTGGTGAGCGCCAATGACGGGCATTTCGGCCGCATGGTGGGTGGCACGCTGCACCCCTATTACACGCGAGCGGAAATCGATGCCGGCGCCTTGAGCGGCAAGGGGCTTGAGATCGTCTGGCTCGCCAGCGCGACCGATGCCTTTTTCGTCTCGATCCAGGGTTCGGCCGAGATATCGCTCGCCGATGGCGGCCGCATGCGCCTTGGTGTTGCCGCCAGCAACGGCCGTTCCTATACCGCTATCGGCCGCGTCCTCATCGAACGTGGCGAGATGAAGGCCGAAGAGGTATCGATGCAGAGCATCACCGCCTGGATATCCACCCATCCCGCGCAAGCGCAGGCGCTGATGGAAACCAACCAGCGTTACATCTTCTTCCAGGAAGTCGCGGATGAGGGGCCGGTGGGGGCCGAGGGCGTGGTGCTCACCGCCGGACGCAGCCTTGCGATCGATCCCAATTATCTGCCCTATGGCGCACCGGTCTTCCTCGACAGCTTCGATACCAAGGGCTCGCCCTGGCGCCGGCTGATGCTGGCCCAGGATACCGGGACTGCCATCAAGGGGCCGCTGCGCGGCGATATCTATTGGGGCGATGGCGAGGTCGCCGAGCAGACCGCGGGCGAGATGAAATCGCCCGGCCGCTTCTATCTTCTGCTGCCCATCGGGGTGACCCCGACCGCCGGAAGTTAGCTCTCGTGAGCCGCTCGCGGGATCAGGAGCGCGCGCTATGGCAGGCAGCGATGCGCGATGTGAAACCGCTGAAACGGGCGAAGCCGCCGGCCGGCACCCCTGCCGCCCCAAGCTCGAGTACGTCGAGGCCGGCGCCGGCAAAAGCTAAAAAGTCTGCCGCCATGCCGCGATTGGTTCTTGGTCCTTTGCCGGTTCCGCCCGTGACGCTAAAGACTGCTGGGCCGCCGGAACTAGGCCATGGCCGCGCCACCGGGATCGACCGGCGCTCGAGCGAGAGGCTGCATCGTGGCCGCCTGCCCATCGAGGGCCGCCTCGACCTGCATGGCATGACCCAGGCCGCGGCGGCCGAACGACTGGCTGGCTTCATCGAACGCTCGGAAGCCGCGGGCAAACGCTGCCTTCTCGTCATCACCGGCAAGGGGCTGGCAAACGGCGGCATTTTGCGCGACCAGGTTCCGCGCTGGCTGAACCTGCCGCCCAATCGGGGCCGCGTGCTCGCCTTCGATTATGCCAGGCCCCAGCATGGCGGTTCGGGCGCGCTTTATGTGCTGCTGAAGCGCCGGCGCCAGCCGTGATGCCCAAACCGTGACGCCATTCGGACGGCGCCTGCGCGAACTGCGCCGCGCCAGGGGCAAGCGGCTGAAGGATATGGCCGCGGCCCTCGGCGTTTCGGCGGCCTATCTCTCGGCACTCGAACATGGCCATCGCGGGCGGCCCGGCGGCGGCTTCGTGCAGCAGGTCTCCGCCTATTTCAATCTTGCCTGGGACGATGTCGACGAGCTGAAACGGCTCGCGGAGATTTCCCATCCGCGGGTGGTGGTCGATACAGCCGGCCTCGATCCGCTGGCGACCGAACTCGCCAACCGCCTGTCCGAAGGAATCGAGAAACTCGACGCCGCCACGCTGCGCAAACTGCTGACGGTGCTGGGCGAGAAGTGACGCTGATTTAGTCAGCGGCATGCCAGCGAAGGCGGGCATACACGTCTTTCTTCGAGGACGCTCGCTACAGAATGAACTTGCTGAGGTCGGTGTTCTTCGCCAAAGGCGCGACGCGCTCGCGTACGTAAGCTGCATCGATGGTCACGCTCTCGCCCGGCCGGTCGGCGGCGGTGAAGCTGATCTCTTCCAGCAGGCGCTCCAGCACGGTGTGCAGGCGCCGCGCCCCGATGTTCTCGACACTGCCGTTGATCTCAAAGGCGAGATCGGCCAGCGCATCGATGGCCTCCGCGGCGAAATCCAGCGTCAGATGCTCGGTCGCCAGCAAAGCGCGGTATTGCTTGATTAGGCTTGCTTCCGGCTCGGTCAGGATGCGCTTCAGATCGTCGCGGGTCAGCGCCTGCAATTCCACGCGAATGGGCAAGCGGCCCTGGAGTTCCGGCAGCAGGTCGGAAGGCTTGGCGTGATGGAAGGCGCCTGAGGCAATGAACAGGATGTGGTCTGTCTTCACCGGCCCATGCTTGGTCGACACTTGCGTGCCCTCGATCAGCGGCAGCAGGTCGCGCTGCACGCCCTCGCGGCTGACATCGGCGCCGACGCGCTCGCTGCGCGCGCAGATCTTGTCGATCTCGTCGAGGAAGACGATGCCGTTCTGCTCCACCGCGGCGATGGCGTCCGCCGTCACCCGCTCCTCATCCAGCAGCTTGTCGCTTTCCTCGGCCATCAGCAGGCGATGGCTATCGGCCACGTTCACCTTGCGTGTCTTGGTCCGCCCGCCGCCGAAGGCCTTGCCCAGCACGTCGTTGAGATTGACCATGCCCATGCTGGCGCCGGGCATGCCGGGAATCTCGAAGGTGGGCATGCCGCCGGTCTGATCGCGCAGCTTGACCTCGATCTCGCTGCCGTCGAGCTCGCCGGCGCGCAGCTTGCGGCGAAACTTGCTGCGCGTCTCCGCCGTGGCGCTCTCGCCCACCAGCGCATCCAGCACGCGTTCCTCGGCGGCGATCTCGGCCTTGGCGGCGACGTCCTTGCGCAGCTTCTCGCGGGTCATGCTGAGCGCGATCTCCACCAGATCGCGGATAATCTGTTCGACGTCGCGGCCGACATAACCCACTTCCGTGAACTTCGTCGCCTCGACCTTCAGGAAGGGCGCCTGCGCCAATCGGGCGAGGCGCCGGGCGATCTCGGTCTTGCCGACGCCGGTCGGGCCGATCATCAGAATGTTCTTGGGCTGCACTTCCTCGCGCAGGCCCTCGGGCAATTGCTGGCGGCGCCAGCGGTTGCGCAGCGCAATGGCGACGGCCCGCTTGGCCTCGTTCTGGCCGACGATATAGCGGTCGAGCTCGGAGACGATCTCGCGCGGGCTGAAGCCACCCGCCTGGATCTTGTTCTCCTGCAACTTGGGCGCTGCGCTGTCGCGGCTCATCTCGTTCATAGGATTTCGAGGGTCACGTTGCGGTTGGTATAGATGCAGACATCGGCGGCGATACCCATGGCCTTGCGGGCGATCGCCTCGGCCGTCAGGCCGTCGATATCGATCAAGGCGCGGGCGGCCGCCAGCGCATAAGGCCCGCCGGAGCCGATACCGATCAGGCCCTCCTCCGGCTCCAGCACATCGCCGGTGCCGGTAAGCACCAGACTGGTCGATTTGTCGGCGACCGCCATCATGGCCTCCAGCCGGCGCAGGTAGCGATCGGTGCGCCAATCCTTGGCAAGCTCGACACAGGCGCGCTGCAACTGGCCGGGATGGGCCTCGAGCTTCGCCTCCAGCCGCTCGAACAGGGCGAAGGCATCGGCCGTGGCGCCAGCAAATCCGGCGATCACCCCTTCCTTGCCCAGCCGCCGCACCTTGCGCGCGTTGGATTTGATCACGGTATTGCCGAAGGTCACCTGGCCGTCGCCGGCGATCACCACCTGCCCGCCCTTGCGCAGCGAGAGGATGGTGGTGCCGTGCCAGCTGGGGATCTGGGCGGGGTCCGACATGGGCTCTCAGATAGGCATTCGGGCGCTCGGGGGCAAGAAGAATGGGGGCAGGAAGATTGGCGTGGCAGGGCCTGGCGTCGGGTATCTGGCGCCGGGTATCTGGCGCCGGGCTGGCCATGCTGATAGAACCCTGCCCCTTCGGCGCCACTGGTGCGTCAGGAGCGGAGGCTGCCATGCGCAAGGCCGATGTCACACGCAAGACGCGCGAGACCGAGATTCGCGTCTCGGTCAATCTCGATGGCGAGGGCCGCCGCGCCATCGCCACCGGCATCGGCTTCCTCGACCACATGCTGGACCAGCTTTCGCGCCACAGCCTGATCGATATCGAACTCCAGGCGAAAGGCGATCTGCATATCGACTTTCACCACACGACCGAAGATAGCGGCATTGCGCTGGGCCAGGCGATTTCCCAGGCGCTGGGCGATCGCGCCGGCATCCAGCGCTATGGCGACGCGCTGATTCCCATGGACGAGACGCTGACGCGGGTGGCACTCGACGCCTCGAACCGCCCTTATCTCATCTGGAAGGTCGCCTTCAGCCGCGCCAAGCTGGGTGAGATGGATACCGAACTGTTCCGCGAATGGTTCCATGCCTTCGCGCAAGCCGCGGGCCTCACGCTGCATGTCGAGAACATCTATGGCGAGAACAACCACCACATTATCGAGAGTTGCTACAAGGGCCTCGCCCGCGCCTTGCGCGCGGCGGTGACTATCGATCCGCGCAAGCCCAACGCCGTGCCCTCGACCAAGGGCGTGCTCGGCGGCTCGCTGGCGTGACCACCGTCGTCATCGATTACGGCTCGGGCAATCTGCGCTCGGCAGCCAAGGCGCTTGCCGCCGCCGGCGGCGAGGTGCGGGTGACATCCGATCCGCGCGATGTGGCGAAAGCCGGGCGCATCGTGCTGCCGGGCGTGGGCGCCTTCGCCGATTGCCGGGCGGGGCTCGATGTCCTTCCGGACATGGTGGCGACTCTCGAGGAAGCGGTGCGAGCGAAAGGCCGGCCTTTCCTGGGCATTTGCGTCGGCATGCAGCTGATGGCGGAAGCCGGGCTTGAGCATGGCCGCCATCCCGGCCTCGGCTGGATTCCCGGCAATGTCATAAATCTGTCGCCACGCTCAAATCCGGCGCTGAAAATTCCGCATATGGGCTGGAACGAACTTCACCTGTCGCGCCTTCATCCCCTGTTCGCCGGCATCGAGGACGGCGCCCATGCGTATTTTGTGCACAGCTATCATCTGGCTTTAACCAATCCCGGCGATCTTCTGGCCGCCGCCGATTACGGCGGCCCGGTTGTCGCGGCGATTGCCCGCGACAATATGCTGGGCGTGCAATTCCACCCGGAGAAAAGCCAGGCGATGGGTCTGCGTCTTCTGGCCAATTTCCTGAACTGGCAGCCATGAACGATATCCAGAAACAAGCCGCGCCCAAGACCGCCGTCGAAAAGCTGACCAGGCTTTCGCGCCGCGACCTGCAGGAGTTGTGCGATGCGGCCGATGATGGCATCCGCGCCGGCGGCGGCTTCGGCTGGCTGAAGCCGCCCGAACGCCCTGTCATGGAGAATTACTGGAAAGGCGTGCTGCTTGTGCCCGAGCGCAGCGTGATCATCGGCCGCCTCGACGCGGTGATTGCCGGATCGGCCCAGCTCATGCGCCCCTCGCGCAACAACGAGGCCCAGGCGCATTCCGGCACGATAACAACGAACTTCGTGGCGAGCTGGGCGCGCGGCCACGGCCTCGCCCGCATGATCGTCGAGGCGGTGGAGGCCGAAGCCCGCGGCCATGGTCTCACGGTACTCAATCTCGATGTGCGCGAGTCGCAGACCGCGGCCGTGCAGCTGTATCAATCGCTGGGCTATACCCTTTACGGGACCCATGCGCGTTATGCCCGCGTCGGCAGCGCCTGGGTTGCCGGGCTCTATTTCTGGAAGGATCTGACGGCGTCTTGATCCTTTACCCGGCGATCGATCTGAAAGATGGCGCCTGCGTGCGCCTGCGCCGTGGCGCCATGAACGACGCTACCGTCTATAACCGCGTGCCGGCGGACCAGGCGCGCAAATTCGCTGCCGAAGGTGCTGCCTGGCTGCATCTGGTCGATCTCGACGGCGCCTTTGCCGGCAAGCCGGTGAACCGTGCGGCGGTGGAAGCGATTCTGGCCGCGGTCAAAATCCCCTGCCAGCTCGGCGGCGGCATCCGCGATCTCGCCACCATCGAAGGCTGGCTCGCCGCCGGCGTGGCGCGGGTGATCCTCGGCACCGCGGCGCTGAAGAACCCGGCGCTGGTGAACGAGGCCTGCAAGAAATTTCCCGGCCGCGTCGCGCTCGGCATCGATGCCAAGGACGGCAAGGTCGCGGTGGAAGGCTGGGCCGAAACCGCCGAGCTCTCGGCGCTGGATCTCGCCCAGCGGTTTTCCGATGCAGGTGCCGCGGCGCTCATCTTCACCGATGTGGATCGCGACGGGCTGATGGGCGGCGTCAATGTCGCGGCGAGCGCGCATCTGGCGGCCGTCTTGCCCATTCCGCTGATCGCCTCGGGCGGTGTTGCGGGGCTGGAGGATCTGGCAGCGCTCGCCAAGACAAAGGTCGCGGGCTGCATCGTCGGCCGCGCGCTTTATGCCGGCGGGCTCGATCTGGCCGCAGCACTCGCCTTCCTGAAACAGGCCGCATGACGCTTACCCCGCCATGCTGAAGGTCCGCATCATTCCCTGCCTCGATGTTGCAGGCGGGCGCGTGGTGAAGGGCGTCAACTTCGTCGATCTGCGCGATGCCGGCGATCCGGTGGAGCAGGCCAGCATTTATGACAAGGCCGGCGCCGACGAGCTCTGCTTCCTCGATATTGGCGCCAGCGTTGAACAGCGCGATATCATGCTGGATGTGGTCGCGCGCACGGCCGAGCGCTGCTTCATGCCGCTGACCGTGGGCGGCGGCGTGCGCGCGGTGGACGATATTCGCCGCTTGTTGCTCGCCGGCGCCGACAAGGTCTCGATCAACAGCGCGGCGCTGGCCGATTCCGATCTGGTGCGCCGCGCCGCGGAAAAGTTCGGTAGCCAGTGTGTCACGGTGGCCATCGACGCGAAGGCCACCTCGCCCGGACAGTGGACCGTCTTCAGCCATGGCGGACGCAAAGATACCGGCCTCGACGCGCTCGCCTGGGCGATGCGGGTGACGGAGTTGGGCGCGGGCGAGATCCTGCTGACTTCGATGGACCGCGACGGCACGAAGGCGGGCTACGACCTCAATCTGACGCGAACCATCGCCGATGCGGTCAGCGTGCCGGTGATCGCCTCGGGGGGGGTGGGGGAACTCGCCCATCTGGTGGCCGGCGTGCGCGAGGGCCATGCCAGCGCCCTGCTCGCCGCCTCGATCTTCCATTTTGGGCAGTTCTCGATCGCTGAGGCGAAGGCGGCGCTGGCCTCTTGGGGGGTCCCCGTCCGGGTTGCCTGAAATTCCCCGGTATTAGGTAGCAAGCACACCTAAACGTCAGAATTATCTGTTTTTCGGCGCGTCTTTTCCGTCGCGCTTCCGAGAATGCGATCAATCAAGGGCGCGACTTCGTTCACCCCGCATCGCTCGGCAAAAATGACGATGGCAATTAACTGAAACAGGCCGATGACCAGCGGCCCAGCCCAGTTGTCCATATGGATGAAGACAAGAGAATTGAAGAGAATTATCGAGATAATGATCCAGATAAATCGCTCTTCTAGAAGTCTATCCCGAGCTGCTTCGGCTTTGGATTCCAGCGCCGCCACCTGCTCATCCACCGGACTTGCGGTAGGCGTGCTTTCAATTATCTCTTCTAACTTAGCGTCATTAAGCGGCGACGGTTCTGGCACGGAACTTTG
The DNA here is from genome assembly GCA_036493015.1 of Dongiaceae bacterium. GTDB lineage: Bacteria > Pseudomonadota > Alphaproteobacteria > Dongiales > Dongiaceae > DASXQK01. Next base: position 8,819 of record DASXQK010000473.1, read on the forward strand.
CCGCCTTGCATCACCCGATTAGCCAACAGTGGAAGGGCTATTGGCAGCGGGCGTTGCGCTAGTCATCTTTCTTCATCGAGCGTTTCACCAAAATCGCGAACGTCTCGCTTGGCGATGATGCCCGCTTGTAGAGCGGCGACGATTCCATTTTCGATGAAGTGCCGCATGACCCCTGCGCGCCCCTCCCTCCTCAGCTAGCTAACTAGTCAGCGGTGCGTCCTGGTTGCATAGGGCCGCCGTCGGCTGTGGCTCTTTACCGCCTGCCACTGGCCCAGACGACACCGCAGGTAGGCCCGTACGGAGACGGGTTGCGCTGCGATGATTGAGCTTATAATCGTCATGACTTTTTCCTCCCTTCCCGAGGCTCCGGTGCCCCGAGTTGGCAAGGGACGGAATGAGGTAGGGGAGGCGCATGAAGTCACCCGCCTGCCAGCAAAGGAATGTGAGTCGCTAGCTCGCGTCAAGCCTTTGATTGGTGTGGGATGCGGATTGGGGCGCTAAATCTTGTGCCGGTTCAACCGCGCTTCGATGGCTTCAGCCAGAATTTCATACTGACGGGCGATCACTTCGAATTGCTCGCACACATCTTGCCACAGCATCCCCGCCGCCTGCTCCCGCAGCCGCTTGGCTATTTCCCGATAGTTCTTTGCGCTTTCAGCACTTGGCAAGTCCGACACAGCACGGACCTTTGTTTGCCTTATGCCTTAAAATATAAGGTAATTTGAAGTTCGGGCGGGGCAAAAAAAGCGACGAAGGTGTGCTTGCTACCTAATACCGAAATTCCCCCCTTACATCAATGGGTTGTATCCGTTAGACTGGAATCATCGAAATGTAGGGGGTAAAGGCCTATGCCGCAGGATACGGCTCGGCCTCTGGATGCCGGCATACTCGACCGGCTCTATAAGGTGATCGAAAGCCGCAAGGGAGCGGACCCGTCCAGCTCCAATACCGCGCGCCTGTTTGCCAAGGGCACGGAGAAGATCGCCCAGAAGCTGGGCGAGGAAGCGGTCGAGACGGTGATCGAGGGCGTGCGCGGCAAGAAGCGCGAGCTGGCGGCAGAATCCGCCGATCTGCTTTATCATCTGCTCGTGCTCTGGGCGGATCGCGACCTGAAGCCGGTAGAAGTTTGGCAGCAGCTGGCCGAACGCGAGGGCTTCTCCGGCCTCGAGGAAAAGAAGAACCGCAAGGGCTGAGGCGCCGGTCAAAAAACGGATCAACGCAAGCGAGAGGAGAGGCCCATCACGGCCCATGACTCCCATGGCCTATGACCCCAACAACATTTTCGCGCGCATCCTGCGCGGCGAAATTCCCGCCAAGAAGATCTACGAAGACAGCCACGCGCTTGCCTTTCACGATATCCATCCGCAAGCCAAGGTCCATGCGCTGGTGATCCCCAAAGGCGCCTATGTCTCCTGGGCTGATTTCAGCGAGCGGGCTAGCGACGCAGAAATCGCCGGATTCGTGCGCGCGCTGGGCAAGGTCGCCAAGCAACTCGGGGTGGAAGACAGCGGCTATCGTATCCTGGCCAATCACGGGCCGGATTCCCACCAGGAGGTGCCGCATCTCCATGTCCATATCTTTGGCGGCCAGCGCCTCGGCCGGATGATCCAGCCGCGCGACTAGCGGCGATTCTCAGCGCAGCAGGAATCCCCGGCCGATCTCGTCGCCCGCTTCCAGGGTGAATGTCGCGCTGCCGGTGTAATGGGCGATGCCGCCCACTTCGACGATCACCGCATCGAAGCGTCCGGTTTTCGTTTCGCGCAGCGCCTTGCCGGTGAAGATCGCGCCGGTGATGCTTTCGAAACTTCGCTCCTGGCCCAGCGCGATTTGTTTGCGCGCATGCTGGAGGGCGATTCGCGCCGTCACGCCGCTGCCCGTCGGGCTGCGATCGACCTCGCGTTCGGCGAAGACGCAGATATTCGCGGTGGGTTCGGCGCTATAGGCATCGTTGCCGTCGGTCAGGATGGTGCCGTAGAGAAAGGCGAGATCGGCATCGTCGGGATGATCGAGCTTGATCTGCGCCTTTACCGCGCGCGAGACCGCATCGGCGGCATCCACCAGGTTGCGGGTAGCGGAGCGCCGCACATCCAGATTAAACCGCGCGGCCGGCAGGAAGGCGTAATAGGCGCCGCCATAGCCGATATCGAGCGTTATCGCGCCCAGTCCCGGCACCTCGACCTTGGCATCCAGCGCGAAGGCATAGGCCGGCACGCTGGCGAATTTGACCGATCCGTCGGGCGCCACGCGGGCCTCGACCAGGCCGCAGGGGCATTGGATCGCGACTTTGGTTTCGCCGGCACTGCGGGCCACCCGGCCGCTATCGACGGCCCACCGGCCCATCGCGATCGTCGCGTGGCCGCACATGGTGGAATAGCCCTCGTTGTGGATGAAGAGCACGGCGAGATCGGCGCCGGGCAGATCGGGTTCGACCTGCAGCACCCCATACATGTCGAAATGGCCGCGCGGCTCGAACATCAGCAGCTTCCGATAGTGGTCGAGATATTCGCGGGCGTGGCGGCGCTTGGCGAGGATCGTAGCACCCGGAATTTTCGGATATCCCGCAACCACGATGCGCACCGGTTCGCCGCCCGTATGCATCTCGACCGTTTCAATAACGGGAGTTTCGATCGTTCCGCTCATGCCGGCTCTTATCCCAGACCGCAAGCGGCGAGCACCATCGCCGTCACCAATTGCCGCGCGTCGGCAAAATCGGCGGGCCGCAATTTGCGCTGGCCCAGCAATGCTGCCGCCTGCACGTCGAAATCGGCATAGGTCTGGGTCGCCGCCCAGAGGACGAAGAAAAGATGCCGGGAATCGACCGGCGCCATCTTGCCGGCCGCGATCCAGCCTTCGATGACCGCGCATTTCGCATCGAACCAGGTCTTGAGATCGCCGGACAGCCGCTCGGCGATGGTCGGCGCGCCATGCAGGATTTCGCTGGCGAAGACCTTGGAGGCATGGGGATGCAGGCGGGAAAAATCGATCTTGCCGGCGATATAGGCGGAAAGGGCCGCCTTCGGCTCGGCCTCGAGGCTGATCTGATCGCTGGTCTCCACCCATTGGGCGATGACGTTCTCGATCACCCGGCGATAGAGCGCCTGCTTGGTGCGGAAGTAGTAATGCAAATTGGCCTTGGGCAATCCTGCGAGCGCGGCGATGGATGCCGTGCTGGCGGCGCTGTAGCCGCGCTCCGCAAAGACCTGCTCGGCCGCCGCCAGGATTCGCGTCTCATTCAAACGGCGCTTCGCGCCGACTGTCCGCTTTTGCAACCCCGGTCCTCTCCGCCTTTTCGGCGCCCCCTCGCCGAATGAGACTAGCCTCAGGCTGCCAGCGAGCGAAAGGGCAGAGCCGCCTGCTCGTCCGAAAGCCAAGAAAAAGGCGGGGCAATAGCACTGCCCCGCCGAAGTTCCCTGCCTACCTGGCGGTTATGGGAGAGTCGCGCGTTCACCCTGCCGGTGCGGCCCTTTGGGAGGACCAGGGCCGAAGAATGCCGGACAAGGACGTAATTCTTGAACGCATGGTCAGGATTATAGCGCAAGGCGGGTTCGGTGAAAGGGCCAGTTTTGTTTAGTTGGGGGTGCCGGCTTCCCCCCCTCGTTTCCGCAAGGCGGCAAAGGGAAAGAGTGGGCGAAACCGGTCTCAAGATCGGCCCCGCCGGCCATGGCAGAGCGGGCCCGCCGGCATTAACATCCGGCCCGGCCCTAAGAAACCCCCACGAACACCAAAGAAGAACCAACCAAAATCCCATGGCCGATGCCTGGAAACGATTTCGCCGCAGCCCTGTCGCCTTGGGCGCGTTGGCGGTCCTGATCCTGCTGGTCCTGATGGCCATTGGCGCCCCCTGGCTTACACCCTTCGATCCCTCCGCCCAGTTCTTCGATGGCCTCACCTTGCAGGGGGCGCCGCTGCCGCCCGGCGGCAAATACCTGCTGGGCACGGACCTGCTGGGCCGCGATCTGCTCTCGCGCCTGATCTTCGGCGCGCGCGCCTCGCTGGAGATCGGCGTTGCCGCCAATCTTGCCGCGGTGGCGCTGGGCGCCTTTCTCGGCATTACCGCCGGCTACCTGCAAGGCCCGGTCGGCTTCCTGCTGATGCGCTTCACCGATCTGATGATGGCGTTCCCCGCACTGCTGCTGGCCATCGCGCTGGCCGCGATCTTCGAGCCCAGCCTGTGGATCGTCGCCATGGTGATCGCCATGGTGAATTGGGTACAGGTGGCGCGCATCGTCTATACCGAGACGACCTCGCTGGCCGAGCGCGACTATATCGAGGCGTCGCGGGCGCTGGGCGCCCATTGGCCGCGTATCGTGCTGCGTCACATCCTGCCGCATCTGACGCCGATCCTGGTGGTGTGGAGCACGCTGGGCGTGGCGACCACCGTGCTGTTCGAGGCAGCGCTGTCCTTCCTCGGCATTGGCGTGCGTCCGCCCACCCCCTCCTGGGGCAACATCATCAATGAGAGCACGTCGTATTTTCTGACAGCGCCCTGGCTCGTCTTCTTTCCCGGCATCGCCATTCTGCTGCTGGCGCTTTCCTGCAACATCGTCGGTGACGCGCTGCGCGATGCCTTCGATCCTACGGCCAGAGGGCGCGGGCAATGAGTGGGCGCGGGCGATGAGTGGGCGCGGGCAATGAAGCCGCTGGCGAAATACCTGGCCCGGCGCTTCGCCGCCTCAATCCTCATCCTGCTGGGCGTGGTGACCATCACCTTCTGTCTGATTTTCATTTTTCCGGCCGATCCGGCCGTGCAGATAGCGGGGCCGCATGCGACGCCGGAGGTAGTGGCAAGCATCCGGCACCAAAAGCACCTCGATGAGCCGCTTTACGTTCAATACGCCTATTATGTCGGCGGTTTGCTCCGGGGCGATCTTGGCCAGTCGTTCAAACAGCGAACGCAAGTTGCTGAACTCGTCTGGAGCCGGCTTCCCGCGACCTTGCTGCTGATGCTGGGGGCGATCTTCTTCGAGCTCCTGATCGGGATCCCGTTGGGCATCCTTGCCGCCGCGCGGCGCGGCAAGATCGACCGCGGAATCATGATCATGGCCTTCGCCGGCGTCAGCGCCCCGCAATTCGTCGTCGGCCTTATCCTGCTCTATGTCTTTGCCTATGTTTTCGGCTGGTTTCCGCTGAGCGGCTATGGCGGCTTGAGCCATCTGATCCTGCCGGCGCTGACGCTGGGCATCGGCGGCGGCGGCTGGTATGCCCGCGTGCTGCGCTCCAATCTCGTCGAGGTGATGCGCCAGGATTACATCCGCACGGCGCGCGCCAAAGGCCTCAGCGAACGCAAGGTGGTGCTGATCCACGCGTTGCGTAACGCCATCCTGCCCGCGGTCGCCATGGTGGGCCTCGATATCGGGACCTTCATGGGTGGCGCGGTCGTGGTCGAGACCGTCTATGGCTGGCCCGGCATCGGCCAACTCGCCTGGCAGGCGATCCAGCTGGTCGATACACCCATCATCATGGGCGTCACGCTGGTCGCGGCCGTAGCCATCGTCATCGGCAACCTGCTGGCCGATCTGGTGACTCCCTTGATTGACCCAAGGGTGAGATTGCGCTGAGATGCAACCAACAACAAAACGCTAACATCTGTTCCGGGAGGAAATCGTCATGCCCAGTCTGAAACATTCAATACGCGCCCTAGGATTTGCCGCAGGGGTGCTCGCCGCGAGCCTGCTGCTCTCGCCGCTTGTCGCGAGCAAGGCCTTCGCCGATCAGCCCAAACAGGGCGGCGATGTGGTGGTGACGTTCAAGGACGATCTCGCCACGTTGGATCCGGCCGTCGGCTATGACTGGAACAACTGGTCGATCATCAAGAGCATTTTCAGCGGGCTGATGGATTACAAGCCCGGCACGACGGAGCTCACCCCTGATCTCGCCGAGAGCTACACCATCTCGCCCGACGGCATGACCTATACCTTCAAGCTGCGCTCGGGCCTGAAATTCCACAACGGCCGGGCGCTCACTTCCGCCGATGTGAAGTACTCCATCGAGCGCGCGGTGAACCCGAAGACCCAATGCCCCGGCGCCGGCTATTTCGCCACCATCAAGGGCTATGACGACGTCGCCGCCGCCAAGACCACATCGCTTTCCGGCCTTGCGACGCCGGACGACAGCACGGTGGTGTTCACCCTGACACGGCCGGACGCGACATTCCTGCACATCATGGCGATCAACTTCGCCTTCGTGGTGCCGAAGGAAGAGGTCGAGAAGTACGGTGCCGATTTCGGACACCATCCGGTGGGCGCCGGCGCCTTCAAATTCGTCGAATGGCAGCTCGGCCAGAAGCTCGTGCTGGAGCGCAACAAGGATTACCACATCCAGGGCGTGCCCTATCTGGACAAGATCACCTTTGAGTTCGGCCAGGACCCGACGGTGGCCCTGCTGCGGCTGAAAAAGGGCGAGGTCGATCTGCTGGGCGACGGCATTCCGCCGGCGCAGTTCCTGCAGGTTACCAGCGATCCTGCGAACAAGGATCTCTGGGTCGCCGGCGCGCAAATGAACACCGACTACGTCACCTTGAACGTCAAGGTGAAGCCCTTCGACAATCTGAAGGTGCGCGAGGCGGTGAACATGGCGATCAACAAGGATCGCGTGATTCAGATCATCAACGGCCGCGCCAAGGTGGCGAACCAGGTTCTGCCGCCTTCGCTGCCGGGCTATGACACGTCCCATCAGGGCTATCCCTATGATCCCGCCAAGGCGAAGGCGCTGCTGGCCGAAGCGGGATATCCCGATGGCTTCTCCACCACGCTTTATTCGACCGACATCGATCCGCAGCCGCGTATCGCGCAGGCGATCCAGCAGGACCTGGCCGGCGTGGGTATCAAGGCCGATATCAAGAGCCTGGCGGGTGCGGCCGTGATCGAGGCCGGCGGCACCGAAGGCCAGGCGCCGATGATCTGGTCGGGCGGCATGGCCTGGATCGCCGACTTCCCGGATCCCTCCGACTTCTACACCGTGATCCTGGGTTGCGCGGGTGCGGTGAAGGGCGGTTGGAACTGGTCCTGGTATTGCAACGCCGATCTCGACAAGGCGGCAGATAAGGCCGATTCCATGGTTGCGGCCGACCAGATGGCGGCCCGGGCCGATGCCTGGAAAACGATCTTCAATGGCGTCATGAAAGATGCGCCCTGGGTTCCGGTGATGAACGAGCAGCGCTTCACCATGCATTCGGCGCGGCTCATGGGCGATCCCAGCCTGTTCATCGAGCCGATCCATATTCCGGTGAACTATGAATACATCTACGCCAAGGATGCCCAGTAGGGGGCGATGAAGCCCCGGGGCGCCATGCCCTCGGGATAGACATTGGCGGCGCAAAGAGTCGATGATCGCGCGGCCGGACCCTGACAAGTCCGGCCGCGGCTAATTCGAGCCTCGATTTATTCATGTATTGGCGAACCTTCGCCAGGGGAGTGCCGAGCCATGGCCACGAGCTGCAATCACACGATCCATCAGAGCCATCTGGGGTGGAACAACGCCAACCAGCCGGTGCTCTCCATCGCGCCTGGCGAGACGATCGAATTCAGGACGACGGATTCGTCGGGCGGCCAGTTGACGGCGAACTCCACCGTCGCCGATATCGCCAAACTCGACTTCGGCAAGGTCAATCCGGTTTGCGGGCCGGTCTATATCGACGGCGCCATGCCGGGAGATGCGATCAAGATCACACTGCTGGATTTCACGCCCAGCGGCTGGGGCTGGACCGCTAACATTCCCGGATTCGGCCTGCTGGCCGATCAGTTCAAGGAGCCGGCACTCCATATCTGGAAATACAACACGTCGAGCCTGGCGCCGGCGGCCTTCGGCCCCGGCGGGCGCGTGCCGCTGAAACCCTTCTGCGGCACCATTGGCCTGGCACCCGCAGAAAACGGACAGCATTCCATCGTGCCGCCACGGCGCATGGGCGGGAACATGGATATCCGCGACATGACCGCGGGGACCGAGCTCTATCTGCCGGTCGAGGTGGCGGGCGGATTGTTTTCCGTCGGCGATACCCATGCAGCCCAAGGCGATGGCGAAGTCTGCGGCACGGCCATCGAAAGCCAGATGAATGTCGCCGCGCGGTTCGAACTGGTGAAAAAGGCCAAGATCAAGTTCCCGCGCTATCGCGTGCGCGGTGCGGAGTATCACCGCGCCGATGCCAAGGGCTACGACGTCACCACCGGCATCGGACCCGATCTGATGCAGGGGGCGAAGGACTCGGTTTCCGGCATGATCGACCTGCTGACCTTCCGCCACAAGATTTCGGCGGTGCATGCCTACATGCTGTGCAGCGTGGCGGGCGACCTGCGCATCAGCGAAATCGTCGATATCCCGAACTGGGTGGTCTCGTTTTATTTCCCGCGCGTCGTCTTCGAATAACGGCGGGCGGCTATCACGCAGTCTCCTGCGATGCCGGATTCCAAACAGGCGGCCGCGGCACTGCTGGCAGTCGAGGGCTTGAGCGTCGCCTTCGATACCGAGCAGGGCGAGCGCCGCGTCGTCGAGGATGTGAGCTTTCGCGTGGGGCCGGGCGAGACCGTCGGGCTGGTGGGCGAATCCGGCTGCGGCAAGAGCGTCACCGCGATGTCGATCATGCGGCTGCTGCCGAGCCCGCCGTCGCGTGCTTTTGCCGGCGAGATCATTTTTGAAAACAGCAACCTGTTGAACCTGCCGCTGGACGCCATGCGAGGTGTGCGGGGCAACCGCATCGGCATGGTCTTCCAGGAGCCGATGACGAGCCTCAACCCGGTGCTCTCCATCGGCTTTCAGATCGAGGAAGTGCTGCGCCTGCATCGTGGGCTTGGCCGACGCCAGGCGCGCGAACAGGCGCTGGCCATGCTGCGCCTTGTCGGCATTGGCGCGCCTGAACGAAGGTTGAGCCAGTATCCCCACCAGCTCTCCGGCGGCCTGCGCCAACGCGTGATGATCGCGATTGCCCTTGTCTGCCGCCCGCAGCTGCTGATCGCCGACGAGCCGACCACGGCTCTCGACGTCACCATCCAGGCGCAAATCCTCGATCTGCTGCGCAGGCTCAAGCGCGAGATGGGCATGGCCCTGTTGCTCATCACCCATGATCTGGGCGTGGTGGCAGAGATGTGCGACCAGGTGGTGGTGATGTATGCCGGGCGGATTGTCGAACAAGCTGGTTCAGCCGAACTCTTCAAGCATCCGCGCCACCCCTATACGGCAGGGCTGCTCGCCGCCATGCCGCGCCTGACACCCAAGGGCGGCAAGCTTCCCAGCATTCCCGGTACCGTGCCGCCGCCGGGTAAACGGGGGCTAGGCTGCAGTTTTGCCGATCGCTGTCCGCGGGTGCAGGAACGCTGCCGCGGCGAGCGGCCGGACCTGACCGCGGCCGGTGAACATCATAAAGCCGCCTGCTGGAATCCCGTGCCGTGAGCGCGCGGCCATGAGCGCAATCGTCGAACTCACTGGCGTGACCAAGGATTTTCGCGCCAAGGACGGCAAGATGCTGCGTGCGGTGGATGGCGTCAGCCTGGTGGTGAAGCCAGGCGAAACTCTCGGCATCGTCGGGGAATCGGGGTCGGGCAAATCGACGCTCGGCCGGCTGATCCTGGGTTTGCATGAGCCGACATCCGGCGTCGTGCGGTTTGAAGGACAGGACCTCTCAACCGTTTCCGCCGGAAGCCTGCGGCGAATGCGCCAGCATATGCAGCCGATTTTTCAAGACCCCTATGCCTCGCTCGATCCACGCTTCACCGTGGGCGACAGCATCGCCGAGCCGCTGGTGATCCATCGCATCGGCAACCGTGCCTCGCGCGGCAAAAAGGTGGCTGAACTGCTGGATATCGTCGGGCTGGAGCCTGATGCCGCCAAGCGCTATCCCCATGAATTCTCAGGTGGCCAGCGCCAGCGCATCGGGATTGCCCGCGCGATTGCGCTGGAGCCGAAGCTGATCGTGGCGGACGAGCCCGTCTCGGCGCTGGATGTGTCGATCCAGTCGCAGATCCTGAACCTGCTGATCGAGCTCAAGGCCCGCCTCAAACTCTCCTATGTCTTTATTTCCCACGATCTGGCGGTGGTGGAACATATCAGCGACCGGGTTGCGGTCATGTATCTCGGCCGCGTGGTGGAGACGGCGGAGACCGCCGCCCTCTATCGGCGTGCGGCCCATCCCTATACCGAGGCGCTGATCTCGGCGATCCCGCAGCCGAATGTGGAAGGCCAGCGCGAGCGCATCATCCTGGCCGGTGACGCGCCCAATCCGGAAGAGCCGCCGCCTGGTTGTCCCTTCCATCCGCGCTGTCCGAAAGCTTTTGAGCGCTGCCCGCGCGAGGTGCCGGCGACTATCGAGATCGGCATCCCGGACTCGCCCCATGGCGTGAACTGCCTGCTCTACGGCCCCGCGTCGTCGCGCTGATGGATGCTCGGGTCAAGCCCGAGCATGACGACACGAGAGTGAGGCGCGGGGGAGAGTTCTCCTCGATCGTCATGCCCGCCCCCGAGGCGGGCATCCACGGCTTAAGCTCGAAAAAAGAAAGCGGGGATGCTTGGCCTCCCGTTGTGCGGCCGGCCTACGTGCCCCTGGTGGTTAATCTTTCTTGGCTTAATCCGTGCCGTCGCAGATGAAGAAATGGCCGGTGCTGGATTTGAGCCGCAGCGGCAGGATCTTCTGATAGGCCGGCGAGTGATACCAGCCTTCCGCTTCGCTGCGGGAGGGAAACTCGAGCAGCACCGTTCGCTCAGGCATCCGATCGCCTTCGAGCATCGTCACCTTGCCGCCGCGCGCGAGGAACCGGCCATGAAAAGGCTGCAGGGACGCGATCACATCCTTGCGGTATTCATCGAAGGTCTTCTGGTCGTGGACGTCTTCTTGCACGATGACAAAGGCGCGCATGGCCGAACCCTTTTGCTGGTTGATCTCAAGACGCATCAGCCCTGGACGGGGGCCGCAGCATAGACAGCCATGGCTGCCGCGACGCGGCCCGCCATCAAATTCTGCCGCAGATTGGCCGCCATCTTGGGAAAATCCGGACCCAGCAGCAGATGGATGCCCAGCGGCGGCGGCGTGGCGGGTGTTGCCGCCGGCTTGTCGAAAAAGGCGATCGTGGCGGCCGTGCGGTCATGCCACAGGGTCTCGCGAAAGCCGCAGCGCGGCAGTAGCTGGCGCAGATCCTTGGGTGCGATCAGAAAGTTTTCTTGCGCCGTATCGGCCCAGGGCACGGGAAATTGCAGGGGCCCGGCTTTGTCGCCCGCCAGCAGATCGTGAAACACCAGCCGTCCGCCCGGCCGCAGCACGCGGCGCATCTCGCGATAGAGCTGCGTCTTGTCGGGGATGTTCATGCTGGCATGCTGGGTCCAGACCAGATCGAAAGATCCATCGACGAAGGGTAGTTGCAGCGCATTGGCGGCCTCGAACTCGACCGCAATCCCGCTTTTCTTCGATAGCGCGCGGGCAATGGCGATGAAAATCGCAGAAAGATCGATGGCGCGCACCCTGGCGCCATGTTCGGCGGCAAGCAGGCGCGCAGGACCGCCGACGCCGCAGCCGACATCCAGCACCGTTTCACCAGGCTTGATCGCCGCCAGCCGCGCCAGCTCGCGCGAGGCCGCAAGGCCGCCGCTATGGAACTGGTCGAGAGGCGCCAGGGAATCGGGCGAGAGATCGCCAGAAAGCGCGTCGATCTTCGCCAGGATATTTTCCAGGCTTTCGGCCCGGCGGTAATGCTCGCTCATCGCAACCTCTATTCCTCAAGCCGAAGCCAGGTCAGCTCATGCTTGTTGTGGAATAGATGGGTAAGACGCGAGCCGGGTATAGCGGCAAATCGCTGCGCCGTTTGCATATCTGTCTTGCCCTGGAATTTTAGCGTGCAGATGACGTTGCGGACCAGCCCGCTGGCAAGCCAGGTTTCCACCAGCCGCAGCAGCCGCGCGGGGTAGCAGATGACATCGCTGAACAGCCAGTCGACCGGGCCGATCTCCGCCGGTTGAAGGGCGAATGCGCTCATCTTGCGATAATCGATGCCGGGGAGCGATGCGAGCGCGGGATCGAGCGGCGCCTTGTCGACGCTGACCACGCGAGCACCCAGTTTCTGCAAAACCCAGCTCCAGCCGCCGGGGCTGCTGCCGAGATCGAGACACACCTCGCCCGGCGCCGGGCGGCGGCCGACCAAGGTCAAGGCTTCCCATAATTTCAGATAGGCCCGGCTCGGCGGACCGCTGCGGTCTTCGATGAAGTGCACCTCGCCATGCGGGAACGGGCTGCTGCAATGGGGCGAGGCCAAGATCGTATTGGCGTCGAGCAGCATCCAGGCCCCGAGCGGTGCGGTGGGCGCGGCGGTGCCGAATTTCAGCGGCTTCGCGCTCACATG
>DASXQK010000474.1:0-2896 GCA_036493015.1 Dongiaceae bacterium
GCATCTGGTATGACTGCATCAACTATCACCCGGGCGCGCTGCAGTTCATGATTTCGGTCGTGGGCGCCGACAGGGTCCTGTACGGAACCGACTATCCGCACCAGGTGCATGACATGAAGGGCTCGTACACGAACACGGCGGCGCTGCCGCCCGACGTCTGTCGCGCCGTTCGCGAGGGCAACGCGCGAAAGATTTTTGCGATCTGAGCGCCGTAACTACAGGTGGGAATTTTAATTCGCCAGCGAACCAGCGCCGTACTTACGACCCATAAGGCGGATGGTCCAGACCGGTGGGCGATTTGGTGAAGATCTCGTAGCCGTCCTCGGTCACGCCGATCGTGTGTTCGAACTGGGCGGAGAGGGAGCGGTCGCGGGTGACGGCAGTCCAGCCGTCATCAAGAACTTTCACTTCAAAACGCCCGGCATTGATCATCGGCTCGATGGTGAAGAACATGCCAGGCTTCAGCGCCGGCCCTGTGCCGGCGCGCCCGAAATGCAGCACGCTGGGCGCGTCGTGGAAGACACGGCCGATGCCATGGCCGCAGAAATCGCGCACCACCGAAAAGCGCTCGCCCTCGGCGAGCTGCTGGATGGTATGGCCGATATCGCCCAGCTGGACGCCGGGCTTCACCATCTCGATGCCGGCCATCATGGCGCGGTATGTCGCATCCACCAGGCGCTGGGCCTTCACGCTCGGCTTGCCGACATAGAACATGCGGCTGGTATCGCCATGCCAGCCGTCGAGGATGACAGTCACGTCGATGTTGACGATGTCGCCATCGGCGAGCTTGCGGTCGCCCGGAATGCCGTGACAGACCACATGGTTGATCGAGGTGCAGATCGATTTGGGAAAGCCGCGATAGTTCAGCGGTGCTGGAATCGCCTCATGCTCGACGATGAAATCATGGCAGAGCTTGTCCAGTTCGATGGTTGCAACCCCGTCCTGCACATGGGGGGTGATGAAATCGAGGGTCTCGGCGGCCAGCCTGCCGGCCTTGCGCATGGCGGCGAATTCCTCCGGCCCATGCAGCTTGATGCGCCGGGCTTCGCCCTGCCACTCGCTCGGTGTTTCCTGTCGGGAGTTCATGAACGCAATTAAGTCTCCCGAGGGGCAATTTGCAAGGCCCTGCCGCTGACTTCCCCCGGTCGCGGCGACCGTCTCAGAATGCGAGCTTTCCGGCGAGTTCGATGCCGCTTGGGTCCACATCGCAGGCATAGGCCATCATCTCGACCCCGGCCTGGCGCGCCCAGGCAAGCGCGGCGTCATAGGCCGGGTCGATATCGGCGGCAATGGTCAGGCGCCGGCAATCGCCACGCTGGGCCAGGAACAGCATCACCGCCCGGAATCCAGCCTGGCGCATGGCGATCAGCTCGCGCAGATGTCGCGTGCCCCGCGCCGTCACCGCGTCAGGAAATTCTGCCGTCTCTCCGCGCTTCAGGGTCACGCTCTTGACCTCGACATAACAGGGCGGGCGGCCCGTATCCTCGAGCAGGAAATCCACCCGCGAGCCGTCGCCATAGGCAACTTCGCGGCGGAGCGAGCCATATCCAGTCAGCGCCTCAATGCGGCCGGCGCGCAGCGCCTCTTCCGCCAGGCGGTTGGCATAACCGGTATTGATGCCGACAAGGCCACCGGCGGATTCGATCAGCTCCCAGCTGAGGCGTAGCTTGCGCGATGGCTTGCTGCTGGTCGAAAGCCAGATGCGTGAGCCGGGTTCCGCCAGGCCCAGCATCGATCCGGGATTGGCGCAATGCGCGGTCTCGGCCCGGCCATCGATGGTGACATCGGCCAGGAATCGCTTGTAGCGCCGGACGAGTATGCCGGCTGTAAGAGGCGTTTCAAATCGCATGAGCGGGCGACGCTAATCGCCCCCCCGCCGGGTTGCAACCTCGCGCGGGGCAACGCAAAGTAAGGCCACCTCATCGATCGCGAGTTCCGTCATGCGCCGCATCATGCTTATCCCGCTTGCCCTGCTTGCCGGCTGCGTCAATTTCGGCGGTCCGCCTGCAACGGATTGGACGCGGGGCGATACCACGCCCGATGAAGCGGCCCAGGATATGCAGGCCTGCCGGCATTCGGCCAAGGCCAAACTCGAAATGAACCAGCAGATCGATCAGGATACGGGTGCCGATCCCACCGGGCAGGGCAGCCTGGTCAACAACCTCAATCAGTACGACAGCGAGAAACAATACAACCAGATGACCCGCGACTGCATGCTGGCCCAGGGCTATGCGCCCGCCGGCAAGACATCGCCGTGAAAGCCGACCTCATGGCAACGACTAATCAGGGCGAGCGCCCAAGGGACCGCATCGTCACCGCCGCGGTGTTGATCATCGGCAATGAGATCCTCTCTGGCCGTACCAAGGATGTAAACTTGGGCTATATCGCCGAGGAACTGACCCGGATCGGCGTGCGGCTGCGCGAGGCCCGCGTCGTCGCCGATGTGGAAGGCGAGATCGTGGCCGCGGTCAATGAATGCAGGGCGCGCTACGATTACGTCTTCACCACCGGGGGCATCGGCCCGACCCATGACGACATCACCTCGGGCTCGGTGGCCAAGGCCTTCGGCGTACCGCTGATCCTGGATGAGCAGGCGCGCGCGAAGCTGGCGCGCAGCTATCCGCCGGGCGGGCTGAACGAGGCGCGTCTGCGCATGGCCCATGTGCCGCAGGGGGCGAGCCTGATCGATAATCCCGTCTCGGCGGCACCCGGTTTTCGCATGGGCAATGTCTTCGTGATGGCGGGGGTGCCCGCGATCATGCGGGCCATGTTCGATGGCGTGAAGGGCACGCTTGCCGGCGGGCCGCCGATTCTCTCGCTGACCGTCAGCGCCTATCTGGGCGAGGGCATTATCGCAGCCGGCCTCGGCGCGCTGCAGCAGCGCTATGCCGATCTC
>DASXQK010000475.1:0-4127 GCA_036493015.1 Dongiaceae bacterium
CCTTTGCCAAGATCGCCCGCATCTTCCGCACCCATCCCTGCTTCCGGATCGACTTGGGCTACGATCTCCCGCAAATTCCACAGCGCATCGGCGAATTGCTGGCTAGGTTGTAGCCCGCCATGACAGCACCGCAGATCAGCATCGTCATTCCCGCCTTTAACGCCGCACCGTTCCTCGCCGGTACGCTGGCAAGCGTCTTCGCCCAGGACTATCGTCCGATCGAGGTCATCCTGGTCGATGATGGATCGAGCGACGATACCCTCGCTTGTGCCAAAGCCTGGCTGCCGCCTTTGCGCATCCACCATCAGGTCAATGCCGGCCCGTCCGCCGCGCGCAACCGGGGCATCGCCATGGCGGTGGGCGATTATCTGGCTTTCATCGATGCCGACGACCTCTGGCTTGCCGGCCGCCTCTCGCGCCAATTGGCGCTGCTGGAGCGGGACCCCGCACTCGACATGGTGCTGGGATTGCTTCAGCTCGATTATCGCGCGGGCGAAGCCGAAACAGCGGCGCGGTTTCGCAGCGACCAGCCGGCGATCGCCTTGTTCAGTTTTGGCGCCGGGTTGTTTCGCCGCCGTGTATTCGAGCGCGTGGGCCTGTTGTCGGAGGATCTGCGCAATACCGAGGATGCCGATTGGTTCATGCGGGCGAGAGAGGCCGGTGCTACTTGGTTGTTGGAGGATCAGGCTGCCCTTATCTATCGCCGGCACGGCGCGAACATGACCGAACGCCTGCCGCTGGCGAAGTCCGAGGTCTTTCGCGTGCTTGCCCGCGCCACAGCGCGCAAGCGCGCCGGGGCGGCACCGCACGATCTGCGCCGACTGACCGATAAGCCTTTGCCCGCGGCAGCGGACAGCAAGGCCAAAACGTGACAGAGATCTTTTCGTGACAGTGACCACGATCAGCGTCGTCATTCCCGCCTTTAACGCAGCGTCCTTTCTGGCGCAGGCCCTGGAGAGCGCCCTGGCCGAGATGTCGGCCCTGCCGCCGGGCGAGGATTTTGAAATCCTGGTGGTCGATGATTGTTCAAAGGATGGAACGCCCGACATTGCCGCGGGCTACGCCAGGCGCGGTGTGCGTTGCCTCGGCCGGTCAGCCCAGGGCGGTATCGGAGCGGCACGCAACACAGGCGTGGCGGCTGCCCAGGGCGAGTTTCTCGCCTTTCTCGATGCCGACGATCTCTGGCCGGTCGGCCGTTTGGCGCTGCTGATGGCGGCGCTCGATTCCCTCGGAGCGCCGGGCATGGCCTTTGGTCATCTGCGCCAGTTCGCCAGCCCCTCGATGAACCCGGATATGCGCCGGCGGCTGCGCGTTCCGGCAGAGCCGATCGCGGGATATTGCGCCGGCGCGATGCTGCTGCGGCGACGCGATTTTCTCTCCGTCGGTGCCTTCAACGAGACCCTAAAGGTCGCCGAATTCATCGACTGGTTCGGCCGCGCGCGCGATCGGGGGCTTGCCAGCCGCCTGATCGACCAGGTGGTGCTGCAGCGGCGCATCCATGGCGCCAACCAGACCATTCGTCATCGCGCCGATTACAGCGATTATGCGCTGACGCTGAAGCGCGCCCTGGATCGCCGGCGTCCCGGCATCGCTTCATGAGGCCTGCCTAGCATGGCCCGCCATCCAGCATATTGGCAGCCGCTGCCCAATGCCACGCAGCTTCGCCTGCTGCGCCTGGTGCTGACATCCCCGGTCGATCGCGATGCGCTCGCTGCATGGACCGCCAGCGTGGATCTACAGAATCTCGACGCCGGTTCCGTGCGCCTTCTGCCCAGTCTTTACCTGCGGCTCAACGAAGCCGGCATCGATCATCCCTGGCTTGCGATCATGCGCGGCTGGTACAGGCGCAGCCTCTATCGCAACCGTCTGATCATCCATCGCGGCCTCGATCTGGTGCAGATGCTGGAATCCCGCGGTGTGCCGACCTTGCTGTTGAAAGGCTGTCCGCTGATCGCTCTCTATTACAAGGATCCGGGCAGCCGGCCGATGGGTGATTTCGATCTGCTGATCGATGAATCGCATGATCGCGGCGAGGTCGAAACGATCCTGGCCGAACGCGGGCGAGCGCGCCTGAGGTCGCGCAGCCTGCACGCCGACACATATGTCGACCGCGACGGCTTCGAATACGATCTTCACTGGTATCTGGTGCCGGAGCTGGCGGTGGCCGGCCAGAGCCACGCGCTATGGACGCGGGCCCGCGATGTGGTCATCGAGGGCCGGCGGCTGCGCACATTGGGATCGGAAGATCACCTGTTCCACGCGATCGTTCATGGCATGCGCATCAGCGATGTGCCGCCGATGCGCTGGATCGTCGACGTCGCCACCATCACGAACCAGGCCGCGGCGGCCGGCGAGCCCATCGACTGGCTGAGCGTGGCCGAACAGGCCGAGCGAGCGGCGACTGCCGTCCCGCTTGCCCGGGGTCTTGGATTTCTGCTCGATTCGGGAATTCTGGGCGCAGAGGCGAAGGCGGCCCATGCAGCGCTTGCCGCGGCACCCCAGGCCGATGCGCTGCTCTTTAACGCAATGATGCGCCCGCCCAGTCTTGCCTTCCATTTATCGCGGCCCTGGCTGCTCTACCGCCGCCTGGCACGGCTTTCCGTGTCGCAGGGGCCGGGCCCTGCCGCAGGTTTCCGGCGCTTCCTGGCGGAACTGTGGAATCTGGAAAGTCCGCGCCAGGTTCCCGCTACCGCCTGGCGGAAATTCCTGGCGCAGTTCCGCGCCAACTCCGTAGAGGGTTAACTCGATCCTGCTTCAGCTGCGCGGCGGCAGGAACTGCTCGTTGGGATCGGTGATCTCGCGCAGGCCCGACGCCGCTTGCTGCCGTTCGCGCGGCAAGCAGATCATGTTGAAGGTGCCGGTGTTGCGGAAGACATTGACCGGATTGCCGAAGAAGTTGACCGCCGGGAATGACGGCGTGACGTGGAAGTAGAGGCGATAGTCGAGCCCCAGCAGATGAGCGACAAGGCTGGCGGATTTTTGCGGCCGATCGTTCTCGACATACATTGCGGGACGGAAACGCGCGATGGTGTCGCCCATGCCCTTCAGCACCTCGATCTCCATCCCCTCCACATCGATCTTGACGAAGTCGCAGGCGCCGACGCCAAGTGAATCGAATGTGAGGAGCGGCACCTCTTCGCCCGCCGTTGCACCCTCGAGCGAGAGCCCGCCGAAATTCACCTCGCCGGCATAATTCAGCGGCGGCACTTTGATGGCGCCGGCAGCACTCCCCAGCGCAACCGCCTTGGTGGTGACTGCCGTCAGCCCGTTCAGCGCCGCATTGGCATTCAGGATCTGGAAGATGACGCGCTGCGGCTCGAAGGCCGTGACATGGCCCAGCGGCCCGACGATGGCGGCGAGCGCCATCGTATGGGCCCCGATATTGGCGCCGATATCGAAGACGCTCTGGCCGGGGCGCACGATCTGGCGAAATATGGCGACCTCCTCCTCGGCGAATACGCCATAGAGATCGAAGGAGCGGCCGATATAGGTATCGTGCGCGCTGAAAAGCATCAGTCCATAGCGGCAGCGCTTGATGCGCAGATGGCCGTTTTGCACCAGCGGCGGCGGGGCAGCCTTGAGTGCGGCGGGAAGCGCCTCCAAATCCACGCTCATGGCACGGGCTTCGCTTTCTCGGGCTGGCCGCAGGGCAGCGGCCTTATTGCCGGCACGCCGGGCATGCGCGCATCGATCATGCTGGAACGCGCCATGATATAGGCGCTGGGATGGCTTGCCGACCAGCGCCGCGGATTGGGCAGCACGGCGGCCAGGCGTGCCGCCTCGACCGCGTTGAGGGCTGAGGCGGGTTTATGGAAATGAAATTGGGCAGCTGCCTCCGCGCCATAGATACCGGGCGCCCACTCCACCTCGTTCAGATACAATTCCATGATCCGCCGCTTCGGCCATGCCAGTTCGATCAGCAGGGTAAAGTAAACCTCCAGCCCCTTGCGCGGCCAGCTTCGGTCGGGCCACAGGAACAGGTTCTTGGCGGTCTGCATGGAGATGGTGCTGGCCCCCAGCAACTGGCCGCCGCGCAAGTTGCGTTGCCAATCCTGGCGGATCGCGGTCCAGTCAAAACCGTCATGGGCGCAAAATTTCGAGTCTTCGGAGGCCATGGCGGCGAGGAC
>DASXQK010000476.1:0-3822 GCA_036493015.1 Dongiaceae bacterium
CCGGGCGGAGCATCCGCTGCTGTTTCCTTTGGCCCAGGACAAGCGCATCCAGATCGTCGGCATCGCCTATAACGACAAGCCGGGCAATACCAGTGCCTATCTGAGCGAGCTGGGTAACCCTTATTCGCGGGTGGTGGTGGATCAGCCCGGGCGCACGGCCATCGACTTCGGGCTGACTGGCGTGCCCGAGACCTATCTGATCGACCGCGACGGCGTGATCCGTTTTCATCTCGCCGGGCCGCTGAGCGAGGACGTTGTCGAAAATCAACTGAAGCCTTTGATCGCCGAGCTCGCAAAATGATGGCGCGCGCCCTTTTGTTGCCGGCATTTCTGACCCTGGCGCTTTTGCTGTCGGCCGCCGTGGCGCAAGCCGTCGAGCCCAGCGAGATGCTGAAGGACCCGGTACTCGAAGCCCGTGCGCGCGCCATCAGCCAGCAGATCCGCTGCGTGGTCTGCCAGAACCAGACAATCGACGACTCCAATGCCGAACTTGCCCATGAGCTGCGCATCGTTCTGCGCGAGCGGCTGACGGCGGGCGATACGGATCAGCAGGTGAAGGATTTCCTGACCGCCCGTTACGGCGATTTCGTCCTGCTGAAGCCGCCATTCCGCGCCAAGACGTTTGTCCTGTGGATCGGGCCGGCGATGGTGTTCCTGATAGGCGGCGCCATCATCGCCCTGACACTCAGCCGGCGGCGGCGCGCTACCCAGCCTGCACCGTTGAGCGTGGCTGAAAGCCGGCGCCTCGCCCAGCTGACCGACCCGGCCCGGTCGACCGACGCAAAATGATGTTCTGGGTCCTGGCGGCGCTGCTCTCGGCGGCGGTGATCGCACTCTTCGCCTGGCCGCTGCTCAGCCGCCGCGAGAAAGATGCCGGAGACGGTACGGAGGCCGGCGCCGACCTTTCCGTCTATCGCGACCAACTCGGCGAACTTGACCGCGACGTCGCCCGCGGCCTGTTGCCGGTGAGCGAGGCCGCCTCCGCCAGGCTGGAAATCCAGCGGCGCCTGCTGGCGGCGGCGGGCATGTCTGACAAAGCACCACGTCTGCCTCGCGGCACGACGATACGGCCGCTCGCGGCCGCTGTCCTCCTGCTGTTTCTGCCGGCGATTGCGATTGCCCTCTATCTGCATATCGGCAGCCCCGGCCTGCCCGGAGAGCCGCTGGCGAGCCGGACAATCGCAGCCGACGGCGATCAGCAGCTGGTCAATCTCGCCGGGCTTCTGGAGGCGAAGCTTGCTGCCGATCCGAGCGACGCGAAGGCCTGGGCCGTGCTGGGCAAGATCAAGGGCGAGCTTGGCCGCTATCAGGAAAGCGCCGATGCCTATGCCCGCGCCATCGCCCGCCACCAGGCCGATGGCAATGCGCCGGAAGCCGATCTGCAATCGCTCTATGGCGAGGCATTGACTGCGGCAGCCAACGGCCAGGTGACGCCCAAGGCAAAGGCCGCCTTTGCCGCCACCCTGGCACTCGACCCCAAGGAACCGCGCGCGCGATTCTATCTGGCGCTGTCGGATGCCCAAGCCGGCAATCTCGATATGGCCCTCGGGCAATGGGTAGTACTCGAAGCCGATACGCCCGCCGATGCCGCTTGGCGGGCAACGCTGGAAGACCAGATCAATGCAGCGGCAAAGCAACTCGGCCGCGATCCGGCGAGCTTGCCCGGTCGCACGGCCCAGCCGCCTGCTGCTCCCGGCCCGGCAAGCGGTCCGACAAGCGGCCCGACTCCCGAAGACATGGCCAAGGCTGCAACCATGACCGACGAACAGCGCGCTGCGTTCATCGACAGCATGGTGTCCGGCCTGGCTGATCGCCTGAAAGCCGAACCCAGCGATGTCGATGGCTGGCTGAAGCTTGCCAATGCCTATCATCAGCTGGGCCGCGCTGCCGATGCAAAGGCAGCCTGGCGGGAGGCCGCCAACCGCGCGCCCGACCGCCTCGATGCCCAGATCGGCTATGCGGGCGCGCTGGCGCCCCTGGCCGAGCAGGCACCGCTGCCGGAGGATTTCACCACCGTGGTGGAGCGTATCCGCAAACTGGCGCCGGATAACGGGCTTGGCCTTTATTGCGCCGGGCTTATTGCCCGCGCCAATGGCGACAAGGCGGGCGCGAAAGCGTTCTGGCAGCAGGTGATCCCGCTGATCCCGGAAGGCAGCCCGCAGCGCAAGGAACTGGAAGCCAAGATTGCCGCGCTGGGGGTTTGAGAAGCAGGACGCTATTCGAAACTCCCTCTCCGCCCTTCAGGGGGGAGAGGGTCGGCGTGAGGTGGGCTCCATCAACATTTGAGCGTTCCCCACCTCACCTTGCCTCTCCGCCCACGCGTCTGATCGCCGTAAGTCAGGTGGCTTATGGCGCGAATCAGCCGCGGCTTAGATTCCCTTT
The DNA here is from genome assembly GCA_036493015.1 of Dongiaceae bacterium. GTDB lineage: Bacteria > Pseudomonadota > Alphaproteobacteria > Dongiales > Dongiaceae > DASXQK01. The sequence continues at coordinate 2,383 of DASXQK010000476.1, forward strand.
GGGGGCGGAGAGGGAAAATAAAGGGGGCAAGGCGGGGTGATCTGTCAGTTGCGGAGCACCGCTGTTCGTCCCAGTATTCGCCCATGAATCTCGCCATAAAACCCGCCCCGCGCCTGACCTTGCCCGCCGAGTGGTATCACCAGCAGGATATCTTCGAGCGCGAGCGGCAATTCGTCTTTGCCCGCGAATGGCAGTTCATCGGACCGGCCTCGGCGCTCGCCAATCCCGGTGATTACATCGCAACCGAAATCACCGGCTGGCGCATCTTTGTCATCAAGGACCGCGAGGGCGAGCTGCGCGGCTTTCACAATCTCTGCCGCCATCGCGCCGGCCACTTCCTCGACGATGGCCAGGGCCATTGCGACGTGCTGCGCTGCAAGTATCACGGCTGGGTCTACAACACGAAAGGCGAGCTGCGCGCCACGCCGGCCTTTGGCGAGGCAAGCTGGTTCGACAAAAAGGATTACCCGCTGAAGCCGATCAAGGTCGCGACATGGCGCGGCCTGGTCTTCGTCAATCTCGATCTTGAGAGCGCGCCGCTGGAAAAGTGGCTGGGCGACCTGCCGGCGCTGACCGAGCCTTATCCGATGGAGAGCTTCCACTGCCTGAAGGAAGTGGAGTTCGAAATATCCTGCAACTGGAAGACCTATACCGACAATTTCGTCGAGGGCTACCATATCCCCTCAATCCACACCGGATTGAACGCGGCCATCGATTTCGCCGGTTTCGAGGCGACCTTTGGCGACAACGTCGTGATCATGAAGGCGCCGCAGAAGGTGAATTCGATCTATGGCGGCATCTGGCTCTGGGCCTATCCCAACATGACGCTCTCGGTTTATCCCAACGGAATGAACACCTCGCGCATCCTGCCGGTGGATCGCCATCGGGGCCGGCTGATCTACCACTTCTATTTCCCGGAAGGCACTGACGAGGCGGCGAGAAACCGCACCATCGAGACCAATTGCCAGATCGTGCGCGAGGATTTTGGCATCTGCGAGATCGCCCAGCGCAATCTGGAGGCCGGGGCCTTCAGCAGCGGGCCCTTGAGCCCCAAGCAGGAGGCCGGGGTCGGCTATTTCCACGATCGCCTCAGAACCTCGCTCGGCGCCAATTAGGCGCTATTTCTGCGCTTTTCACTTGCCTGGGCAGGTAAACCTGCCAAAGCTGGCGCCCACAGGGAGTTAAAGCCAAGCCCGAACGGGCCTAACCTGCCCGGACTTTCGGCTGCGAAGGTCCAGGCCAAGAACGGGGCGACACAATGGGGGATGCGACACCGGCACTGGTCGTCGAGGATCTGCACAAACGGTTTGGCCAGCTCGAGGTGCTGAAGGGCATTTCGGTCTCCGCCAATGACGGCGATGTCATCGCCATGATCGGCAGCTCCGGCTCCGGCAAGAGCACCTTCCTGCGCTGCATCAATCTGCTCGAGACGCCGGATTC